>JBCCHH010000415.1:0-2325 GCA_039028855.1 Pseudomonadota bacterium
GTCAGCGGCGCTGCAACTCGTGCACCAGCGCCTCGGCTGCGTGTTCCAGCATGTCGAACACCTGACGAAAGCCCTGCTCACCGCCGTAGTAGGGGTCGGGCACTTCATCGAGACCATAGTCGGGCACGAGTTCCATCACCAGCTGCACCTGGGCACGGGAACCGCCTGGACAGAGCTGCTGCAAACGGTCGAGATTGGCCCGGTCCATAGCGAAAATCCAGTCGAAACGCTCGAAGTCTGACCGCTCGACCAGGCGCGAACGGTCACTGGAAATATCCAGTCCGCGCTCAGCCGCAACTTCAACCGAGCGTGCATCGGGTGGATGACCGGTGTGGTAGTCATGGGTGCCGGCTGATTCGCTTTCGAACTCAATCCCGGCATCGCTCAGCGCGCGGTCGAATACGCCCTTGGCAGTCGGGCTGCGGCAGATATTGCCCATGCAGACGAACAGTAAACGATGCCTCATGACGATGCTCCAGCGTGACGTTGGTTCTCCAATTCGACAAAATGCACGCGCATGGATTCCAGATCCTCGGCCGTGTCCACGCCGGGCGGAATCGATTCTGCCGCCTCGGCGCAGACGATCTTCCAGCCCGCGTCCAGCGCACGTAGCTGTTCGAGCGATTCGGCTTCGGCCAATGCCGACTCCGGTAATTGATTCCAGCGATTCAACGCACCTGCGCGATAGGCGTACAGGCCAATATGTCGACGAGCCGGCTTATCGGGCAACGTGCAGTCTGAATTTTTACCGCGCCGGTGCGGAATCGGCGCGCGGCTGAAGTACAGCGCAAAGCCCTTGGCGTCGGTGACCAGCTTGACCACGTTGGCATCCTGCCATTGATCCGGGTCATCGATTGGCTGCCACAGCGTTGCCATTTGCGCCTGTGGTTGATTCAGCAACAGCTCAGCCACCTGATCGATGCAGACCGGCGGCATGGCGGGTTCATCACCCTGCACGTTGACCACGCTGGCGCTATCGTCTAGCTGCAATATGGCAGCCACCTCGGCCAGTCTTGAAGTACCCGAGTCATGTTCCTTTTGCGTCATAACGACATCGCCACCGGCATCATGCACGGCCTCGGCGATTTGTTCGCTATCGGTCGCAACATGCACGCTGGCCGCGTTGCTGTTGCACGCCTGCTGCCATACGCGCACGATCAGCGGCAGGCCGGCCAGATCGGCCAGCGGCTTGTTCGGTAAACGCTGCGATTCCAGCCGGGCCGGAATCAGCACATGAAAATTACTCATGAGCGAATTTTCGCACATGCTCGGTGATCTGTTCGAGCAGTTCGGCTGGTAGTTGGGCTTCGACATCAAGCACGTACAGATCGTCTCTGCTCGTTGGCATTTGCAGCCGCGCCGCATCTTTGGCCGTCATCACGACCGGTCCCGGCAAGCGGCTCAGCCAAGTTGAATCTATCGCCTGATGATCGCCGAACACATGCCGGCGCAGCGTCAGGTCGCGTTGTTCGAGCAAGGCAAAAAACGATGCAGGATCAGCGATTCCGGCAACCGCGTCGACCTCGGAAACATTCAGCTCCGACGCACTGGCATTAAGCGCACGCACGCCAACGGGCTCTAGTCGAAACGACGCTGCATTTTCCGGCGGCGCTAGATCCACTGCCTGTTTGATCAGCTTCGCATCCACGCTTTCAAGTCGGTCGAGCGGCTGCCGTAGTGGGCCGGCCGGCAGCAACCAGCCATTGCCGAAAGCGCGCGCCTGATCGATCAAACACAGTTCAAAACTGCGCGGCAACTGCATATGCTGCAGGCCATCGTCGCTGATCACGACTTCGGCCCCCTGGCCGAGCGCAGCTTCGAGCGCCTTGGCCCGATGCCTGCACACCCACAGCGGCAGGCCGGTTTGCTGAACTAGCATGCGCGCTTCATCGCCGCTTTGCTGCATCGTGGTGCTTTGATCGACGCGCAGCGGCTCAGCCGGCTCAGCCCCGCCATAGCCGCGTGAGATGATCGCCACGTTCAGATCCATTGATTGAACATGCCGCGCCAGCGCTGCCACCACCGGCGTCTTGCCGCTGCCGCCCACCGTCAGATTGCCAACCACAATCAGCGGGCATGGCGGCTTCAATTTGGGTCGATCGAGCTTCGATTTCGTGGCTTTTTGATAGACGCGCGAAAGCAGGCGCAGCACCAGCGGTGGGAGCTCATCGCGATACCAGATCGCCTGCAAGCGCTCGGCCAGACGCGATCGCAAACCGCCGCTCATTGCTGGCTCGACTCGGGCGAATCAAACTGTGCGCGATACAGATACTGGTACAAACTGCCGTCGCGCTCGATCAGTTCGGCATGCGTGCCCTGCTCGAC
>JBCCHH010000416.1:0-2320 GCA_039028855.1 Pseudomonadota bacterium
AATGCCACGACTACCGTGGGCCAGATTCAGCCATCGTCCTGTCGTTTGCTTGCCTACGTCATCGACCATCGCCCCGGCCAGCGGCAGATAATCGCTGGACTGGCAGCGAAAGCCTACGCGCCGATCGATTACTTCAATCGCATCACCGCCCAGTTCATGCCAATGCCTTGGCAGATTCTGCTTGAGCTGATTGAGATTTGCCTGATCATCAGCCGGGTTGGGTTCGGTATCGTGTTCGTGCAAATTAAAGGTCGCGCCGATGCAGTGAACGCCATCGATGGCCGGCGTCAGGTAGCCGCGATGGCATTCGGCCTGTTGCCAGTTCGCGCTTTGCCTGCTGGCCGCACAATAGCTGACTTGACCACGAATTATTTTCAGCGGTAGCCAGCCCAGTCCGCTCCAGGTTTTTGCATGAGCGGAAACGCAGGCAACGATATCATCGGCCTGCAGCGTTTCGCCGGAAGCCAGCGTTACTGCATGCCCTTGCCAGTCGAGCACCTCACCGCTGCGGACTTCAATCGAAGGGTGGTCAAGCAAATGCCGGCACCACAATGTTGGCTGAACATAGCCGCCGCCGGTTAGTTCTACGCGATCGCCATCCAACGGTTTCAGTAGCGTTTCGGGCCAGTAGCCGCTCGCCATCGCGAACGGCAGTTTCTTTTGCAGATGCTCATCGCTTAAATGCTGAACAACGCCGTTGAGACAGCCAATGCCGAGAGGTTCAATCTGCTGTTGATGCAAAAATCGCAGCGCGTGCAGATAACTCGACTGGTAGTAGCGATTCTGGGCCGTCGCATGTGCGCTCGGTGTGGTGTAGACCACACCCGCGTGATTACCGGAGGCGCCAGAGGCAATGCCCTGTGCATCTATCACTGTCACCTGCCAACCGCGCTCGGCCAATGCACGAGCAGTGCTTGCCCCTGCCAAACCGGCACCGGCAACCAGCGCGTGTCCGGTCGAAAAGACACGCGGCTGGTGTGTGCCCGGAAATCGACCTTCGAGCCGATGGCGTTTATGGCCAAAGCCGGGTTTGCGCTTCAGTTCAAATCCGACGGCTTCGAGACCGCGACGCACATGACCGGCGACGGTAAAGCTCGCCAGGGTGGCGCCGGGTTGCGACTGTTCGGCCAGCACAGCGAATAATTCCGCGCGCCACATCCCGGCGTTGCGGTCCGGGGCGAAACCATCGAGGCACCAGGCATCTACGCCACCCGCATGCTGGGCCCACATCGCGGTCGCGTCGCCGTACATCAACGTCAGATCGACCCGCTCATCGAGCTTGATGCGATGAAAGCCGGGCACAGCCGGCGGATACTGATCGAGCAGCGGCTGGCTCCAGCACTCAAGCTGAGGCCAGTGGCGGCTTGCGCGGGCCAGGTCTGCATGACTTAACGGGTGCTTCTCGGCCGAAACCAGATGCAGCCGGGCACTGGCTGGCGCCCGCTCAATAAACAGCCGCGCCGCCAGCAGCAGGTTCAGACCGGTGCCGAAACCGGTTTCGCCGATCACAAATAGGCCCCGTACAGGCAGTGTGACAAAGCGTTCGGCCAGTCGGTTACCGTCGATAAATACGGCTTGGCTTTCCTGCATGCCCTGACCGATCGAGAAATAGCTGTCCTCGAACATCGCCGATACGGGTGTATCGGTGTGCCATTCGATTTGGGCAGGCGTGATCGGCTGGAACGTATCGGACATGGGCTCATTCTCGCAGCTTTTTTCCGGGCTGAATCTATCGACGTGAATACGCGATAATCGGTCCTGATCTGAAACTCATGGACTCTATCATTATGTCGTTGAATGCCGATACTCCTAACCTGGCGCTGTTCTGTGATTTTGAAAACATCGCGCTCGGCGTGCGCGATGCCAAATATGCGGCGTTCGATATCGACAAAATTCTCGAGCGCCTGCTGCTCAAAGGCAGCATCGTCGTGCGCAAGGCCTACTGCGACTGGCAGCGCTACAAGGAATTCAAAAAGCCGATGCACGAGGCCGCGTTCGAGTTGATCGAGATTCCGCATTTGAGAATGTCGGGCAAGAACTCGGCTGATATTCGCATGGTGGTCGATGCGCTTGACCTCTGCTACACCAAGGAACACGTCGATATCTTCGTGATCATCTCCGGTGATTCGGATTTCTCGCCGCTGGTCAGCAAGCTGCGCGAAAACAATAAATACGTGATCGGTATCGGCGTTAAAAGCTCGACTTCGGATCTGCTCACTGCAAGTTGCGATGAGTTTATTTTCTATGACGATCTGATTCGCAAGCAGGGTAAAAAGCGCAGCGCTACCACTGGTGCAGGTAAAAAGAAGAAAAAGAAAAA
>JBCCHH010000417.1:0-2309 GCA_039028855.1 Pseudomonadota bacterium
CGGCCAGAAGCCGACTGAAATCACCTCGTGTGAATAGGCTTCGCGATCGGATTGGCGTTCGGCTTCGAGCGGATGGGCTTTGCCGGAAAATCGCGTCACAGCCAGATCGAACGAATGCCAGAACAGGTGTACCGGCGTCTGCTTGCCGAGGAAGTCTGCCCGGAATTTTTCGAACACCGTGGAAATCGAGCAGAGCGCTTGCCAATAGCGCGTAACAGCCTCAGCATCGTATGCTCGTTCGGTGACATCTTCAGCGAATGGCAGGGTCGATTTGTTATCAAACGGCACTGCAATGATACTGATTTGGATATCTAATGACGACAGCGCGCTGAAGATCTCAGCATAAAAGCCGGCCACGGTAAGGGCGGTCACATCAAATCTACGTGCTTTACCATCGTTGCGTGTAACCGTAACGCGATGATCGAGCATATCGAATAGAATTTCAAATCCAAGATCGCCGAATGGAATCCGTCCGGTCGTCAGGCCGCGCACCGACGGATATAAGGTTACGTGCCACCAGTGATTCAGTTTCGGATGGGCTTTCATCCTGATCTTGCCGATGATCTGTAGAAATAAATGCAGCGTGTCACGGGTATCGACCCAGTCGGCGTAATCCAGCGATGGCAATCTTATTGAACTCATATGCAATAGTCCGGTACATGAAAACGGCTTGATACAAATGCTCGATCAGGTTCGATCAGCATAAGCAGGCATCATGACAAAATGGCTGCTGCTGCAAAGGCCGCGACTTTTTTGCTTTCGATATCCTGTTTATCGATAATCTTCAAGTGCCGCCGCATCTTGCCTTTGCCTTCGAGCAGGCCATCTGGATCAGCAAAGCACACGCCGTTTGAGAACTCAATCGAAATATGCTGCGTATAGGGAAAGATGCCTGCGATTAACTTATTGCGACGATAAAAAACCAGGCCGCCGTATTTGATGCCTTCGCTCAACTCGTCGCTGGTTCCGTGAAACACGGCCCTGATCAGAACGACCAACTCGAGCTTCTCAGGCGAGAGTATCTGCAAATCTTCGAAAAAGGCATTCACTCGATCATCGTCTGAAAAAAGCATATTGACCTCCGCTACATGTTGCCAGAATCACCAAGTTATCAAAGCTTGTATCCTGATCAGAGCATGCTACAGTGCGATTCTGTTTTTTTGACATCGGCTAGATGGAACTGCACGCAAATCTCAAAATTGGCGGTAAGCAGTACCAGAAAGGTGACTTTGTTCCCTGGTACTACGTCTATCCGTTTTTCATTGTACATATGGGCGCATTCGGGCTGTCCGGTTTCGCCATGGCTTACATGAATGACGGCCCGGATATCACTTTCCTGTACATGCACGGCGGTTTTGCCTGCCTGATCTACGTGGTGTTTTATGTAACGATCTTTGGTGTCGACCGGGTCAAGTGGATGTTCATTAATGCGGCACTAGGGCTGTTTGGCATCTATGCCCAGCTCGGTTGGATTCTGGCTTGGTTCGGCAAGGATGCGGCCGACTTTTCCATCGCGCGGCATGCCATCCCATTTTTCTACTACGTCTTGTATACCTTTTTATTGCATCAGTTTTTGCTCGATATCACTGGTGCACGCAATACTGAGATTCGCCGAAAGCTGGTCAATGGGCTGTATGTAGGCGGATCGGTTTTGACCTACGGCACGATCTGGCTGTCGCAGGCTTGAGCATCATGCTGCAACGCGACTCAAATGCCGACGTTGCATCTTCCTGAGAGTCTGCGGTGCATAGCTCATGCAAGCCGACGGCCCGTGCCAGCGGCAGGCTCAGAGAATAGGCTTGGTACATTGAGCTAATCGCTTCACTCAGTGGAGCCGTGGTTGTACGCTCGAGCGTTTCTCCCGCCTGCTGTCGCTCGCAACCCTAAAATCAGAACCAGTTCGAGCTGCTTCGTGACGCCGATCGCAACGAGAACGGATGATAAAAGCCGGCCATGCCGGTCTGACCGGCATGTTGCGTCGTTTCGCGCCGCATCGGCGATCCAAGCACCAGCCGATTTTTATGCGATGGTCGCGACTACAAACCGCAGAAATCGCGTGCTAGTATTACAAAAGTGCCTTGCACCGCAACATCGGAATGGCTTGCTTGCGCCGTTTGAGTAATCAGCAAAGGGTAATACGCCAGTGAGCAATCCGCCTTGGCGCATAGTACAAAAGACAGCGTTTATCGTTACTAAAACCAGCCAACCTGAAAAAGAGTGAGCTGATTATGAAAACTATCTACGCCTTTTTTAGCATCGCTGCATTACTCAGCCTGCCCGTATTCGCACAGGCGCAATCGCTTGAGTTC
>JBCCHH010000418.1:0-2306 GCA_039028855.1 Pseudomonadota bacterium
CGATCAACTGCTGCTGACGGTCCAGGCTTAGCGCCATCTCCATGGTCTGTAAGCCCTGCTGAAGCAACTGATGCGCCTGCTGTTGAACGGGATCGGGCCACGGCATGCGCTTGGTCGACATCGGTAGTTAGGCTTGAACAGAATTTGCGGCAGGCCAGACATTATATAAAGAATGCTCATGCGAGCAACTGCCAAAGCGTGTCGGCGTTTTGTAAACAGGTATACACCTTCTTTCGTTCATGCAGGTACAGTGCGCACTATGAAAAAAATGCTGTTAACCCTGATATGTATTTTGGCGCTGGCCGGGCTAACGCTACCTGGTCTGATCGGTGCTTGGCTGCCAGGCCAGGTTGAAGAATCGCTTGAGCAAAACTGGCCCGATGCCACATCCGTGATTGAGCGCAGCTGGTTCAGCAGTTCAGTCATGGCGCAGCGCGGCAACTCAAGACTGAATTTGAAGTTTCAGCATTTCCGCTGGTGGCGGGGTGCACTGCTGGACGGAGTCGGTCAATTAGAACTCGATCAACCCGAAGCGCGGATTGAGCTAAGCGTGCAGTTCGGTCTGAAGGGGCAACTGCTGATCAACGCAGACAGCGACCGCATTCGCTGGCCCGGTATCGAAACGAATCAGGTCGATCGAATCGAGCTTGCACTCGAGCTGCAGCGTAATCATCAAGGCGGCATGAGCGTCAGTGCCGATGCCGTACGTCTTGCCGACCCGTATTCCAATGAACTCGAATTACGGTCGATCAAAATCAACAGCAACTGGCAGAACAATAGTGAAGATTTGAGACGGCTCTGGCTGGATGTTTATGCTCAGCGCCCGGATCAACCCGCTAGCAGACTGCAGCTCACGACCTCATCGATTGAACCTGAGGCGTTGAATCAGCTCACTTCGGCCTTATCCGAACTCAATCGCGCACCGCCCGAAAGTCTGCAGGCGCAAATGGCCGGGCTCGGCCTGGTCAGCGCCTGGCAGCAACTGGTACAGGCCGGTTTGAAGTTTGATCTGCATGAATTACTGCTCGATCGGCAAGTCGACATTCGCGGAAGCTGGCAACCCAATCAGCAGTGGCTCATACTACTCGGTGGCGGCTATACGCCGACCGCGCTCGACTGGCTTGGACCGATACTCGGACTCAACCAGGGCATCGCGCCGGAACAGGCACGTCAGCAGGTCTGGCTATGGATGCAGGATGCAAGCACTCACAGCCTAATGACACTGCATGGTGAACACTTCGAGCTGGATACCAGCAAAGCCGATACGCCATGAAAGCCATCTGGAACCATCAGGTCATTGCCGAAAGCGATGCCACCATAGTAATCGAAGGCAATCACTACTTCCCGCCTGACAGCCAGCACACGGAATTCTTCAAACCGTCGACTCACACCAGCATCTGCGGCTGGAAAGGCCTGGCCAATTACTACGATGTAGTGGTGCACGGGCAATCGAATGCCAACGCCGCCTGGACCTATCGGGAGCCCAAGCCCGAGGCAGAATCGATCCGCAATTACGTGGCGTTCTGGAACGGCGTAGAGGTTGTCGAATAGCCCGATTCTCCGCCTGATAGAAAGGCGTAAAAAGGCGTGCTCAACGGCACGCCTTTTTATCATCGCGGTGCATCACTAGGCTGCGCGAATCGTTTTCCGCTTGTAGGATTCGACTAGCGCATATCGGCCATTTGCAGCGGTTCATTCAGCGTTTCGATGTATTCGGCAAACACCGGTCCGAGTTCGCCCATGGTTGGCGTATTGCCCTGCTCAGCCTGTTCGGCCAGTTCAAACAGCGCTTCGATCGCGTCCATATTTTCCAGCGGCACTTTAATGCGTACACCACCCTGGTCGATCGCCTGGTCGAATAGCTCGCGTACATCGGCCCAGAAACCTTTGGTGGCTTCCCAATACTCATAGGCCGGCTGGAAGTCGAAGCCTTCCATATGGCGATATTCGTTGAAGCCGAATTCGCGCACGAGTACTTGATTGCCTTCGCTGCTGCGGCGCACTTTAGTGTTGTCCTGTTCATGCGTCCAGCCGACCGGAGTGATGGTGTGCCGATTTTCGACGTTCATCGCGTTGTAGTCATTGCGTGTGGTGAACTCGCGTCGCGGCAGTACGCGCCAGTTACGATCGGAGGTCCAGGTCGGGTTGCCGTAGCGATGGTTCCAGGCGCCGGTGCCGCAGTAGCGCGGATTGTCGTACACGCCATACACGCACTGGGTCCACTTGCCTTTGGTCTGCTCATCGCTCAAAGCCACGGTCTGCCACATTTGGTCATCGACAAAGTCGAGTCGCCATTCGGCTTGATA
>JBCCHH010000419.1:0-2303 GCA_039028855.1 Pseudomonadota bacterium
CAGTTTTAACCAGTAGGAGCCTGCTTGCAGGCGAGCCTTTTTGAATGTTGAAGTCGATGCATCTGAATCCGGATCGGAAAATTTGGAGCGACAAACCGAATGTAGTCCTGTTTCAGGAAAAGGCTGAATGAGCAAGCACTACCAAGCCGCCGATATCGAAGTCCTGCAGGGGCTCGATCCCGTCAAACGCCGCCCCGGGATGTATACCGACACGGCGCGACCGAATCACTTGATCGCCGAAGTGGTCGATAACTCGGTCGACGAGGCGCTGGCCGGTTACGCCAAGCAAATCGATGTCAAGCTCGGTAAGGATGGCTCGATTGAAGTGTCTGATGACGGTCGCGGCATGCCAGTCGATCTACATCCCGAGCACAAGCTGCCGGGTGTCGAGCTGATCCTGACCCGGCTGCATGCGGGCGGCAAGTTCTCGGGTCAGAACTACAAATTCTCGGGCGGACTGCATGGGGTTGGCGTATCAGTGGTCAATGCACTGTCGTCGCGACTCGAATGTCATATCAAGCGCGATGGCATCGAGTATTTGATTGCATTTGAAAACGGCGACACCGCCCAAACGCTAAAACCGGTAGGCGAAGTCGGCAAGCGCAACACCGGTACACGCGTTACATTCTGGCCCGACGCGAGCTATTTCGACTCGGCCAACGTTTCACGCCCGCGCCTCAAACATCTGCTGCGGGCCAAGGCGATTCTGTGCCCGGGCCTGCGCATCACACTCGAAGACGAAGAAAAATCGACCAATGACAGTTGGTATTACGAAGATGGCCTGACCGACTACCTGTCTGAAGCACTGGCCGAGTTCGAATCCATTCCGGCAGAACCTTTTGTCGGCGACTTCAGCGGCGAGGAAACCGAAGCCTCCTGGGCGCTGGCCTGGGTGGTTGAAGGCGAGCTGACGCAGGAAAGCTACGTCAACCTGATTCCGACTGCGCAAGGCGGCACGCACGTCAATGGTCTGCGCACCGGGCTGATCGAGGCGCTGCGCGAATTCTGTGATATCCGCAACCTGCTGCCGCGCGGACTGCGACTGACGCCCGAAGATGTTTGGGAACGCCTGTCGTTCGTACTGTCGGTCAAACTGCGTGAGCCGCAGTTTTCCGGCCAGACCAAGGAGCGACTGTCGTCACGCGAGGCCTCTAGCTTTGTCTCCGGCCTGGTCAAAGACGCGTTTTCACTGTGGCTGAACAGCAACACGGAAGAAGGCGAAGCGATTGCCAAGCTCGCGATCGAGCACGCCATGAAGCGGGCCAAGCAACGCAAACAGGTCACACGACGCAAGGTCACCACCGGCCCGGCCCTACCCGGCAAACTGGCGGACTGCAGCTCGACGGATCTGGAAGAAACCGAATTATTCCTGGTCGAAGGCGACTCGGCCGGTGGCTCGGCCAAACAGGCCAGAAATCGCGAGTTTCAGGCCATCATGCCGCTGCGTGGAAAGATTCTGAACACCTGGGAGACCGACCCCGGTCAGGTGCTGGCCTCGCAGGAGGTGCATGATCTGGCCGTCGCGATTGGCGTCGATCCCGGCTCGGACGATTTATCCAAACTGCGCTACGGCAAGATCATCGTACTGGCCGATGCCGATTCCGACGGCCTGCATATCGCGACCTTGTTATGCGCCCTGTTTCTGCGCCATTTCCGACCGCTGGTCGAAGCCGGACGTATCTTCGTTGCTATGCCGCCACTGTACCGGATTGATGTCGGCAAACAAACCTTCTACGCACTCGACGCCGCCGAACGCACTGGCCTGCTCAACCGCATCCAAGCCGAAGGCATGAAAGGAAAAATCAGCGAAACCCGCTTCAAGGGCCTGGGCGAAATGAATCCGCTGCAGTTGCGCGAATCGACCATTGACCCCGATACGCGCCGTTTATTGCAGCTTACGATTGATCACGATAAAAAAACGTATGAGTTGATGGATATGTTGCTGGCGAAAAAACGCGCCGCCGACCGACGTGGCTGGCTAGAAAAGAAAGGAAATCTAGTGGAAATTTCGGGTTAAGGTTGTTGCATTCTTAGTCCATCAAGGCTAGGCCATCTGCGAGCGCGCTTTTTCATTAGGCTCTATCAAAGTTATCGTAATAAAATTTACTAAATCCAAATAAAAAAACTAAGGCCTGACCTCGAGACTCGCATGAGTTTTTGATCCATTTGGTAATTACTGATCAGCCTAAATATGTTGATCGATATCGCCATTGGCACTGTGTTTAGCGCTGCTCAATCTGGTTAAGCAAACCGGAGAGAGATTCTTGAATTTTTGCTATTTTGCAATACTGTCTTAATATACA
>JBCCHH010000420.1:0-2287 GCA_039028855.1 Pseudomonadota bacterium
CCCAGTTCCCAAGAGGCCGTCTATTGGTTACATTATGAAAAAGATGTAGGCATCTTTGCATTGGCTCGTTCTGAGAATGCGGTACGTTTCTATTCGATTTCAGAAGATTTTGTTTGGGAGCCTATACTCGAATTTGAAATTAGCATTGGGTTTTGGTCGCAATCTCAATGGACTGTTCATGCAATAAGTAGTGGCGACGGTAACTTAATTATATTTGCAGATGAACAACGTATCGTTTATGACTTAAGCACTGGTACATCGGTTAAAGAACCTCATCAGAAACTCGCAGATATTATCCAGCAGCCTGATAATACGCTATTACATCATAAGCCAAAAACGCTTAATTTCCGAGAAGACGAAGTGAGCTTCAATTTTGGCAAAGACTGGGAAAAGATCCGGCGCATTAGAAAGTACGAACAATGGCAGTTTGAAACTGCAAGCAATCCTATTATCCTGAATCAGGAAGATGTGCTGGCTATTTCTCATCGCGGCTATCTCAAAGGACCGCAAATTGAATATCAGGAAGAACCCCGAATCCGCAGAGCAAAACATCAAGCGAACAAGATCAACGGATGGGGTGAACCAATTCCGCTGGCTTGCACTACTCTTTTACCGCAGATTTCTACTTCTGAAAGAATTTTTGCCCTGTGTTATGACGGCAGTCTGATCCGCAGTGAGAATCAAGGCAGAACCTGGGAAATAGACTATCAGCCTGGCATAATTCAGGACGAACTAGACACAAGCATTCCAGATTCGACAATTTAAAATCGGCGGGTAATTTAGTGCTATTCGCCCAACTGTTGCTCTGAAACAATTACCCCATTGCTATCTGCATAGACATAATCACCCGGATGGAATGCAACGCCGCCGAAATTAACCGGAATATTCAACTGCCCTTCGCCGCGACGCACGCTCTTGATCGGCACGCTGCCGAGCGCGAAAATGCCGATATCGAGCTTGGCCAATTCGTTGACATCACGACAGGCTCCGTGAATGATCACGCCGGCCCAGTCGTGGTCCCGTGCCATTTCTGCGATCCTGTCGCCGATCAGCGCATGGCGCAGCGAACCACCGCCATCGACGACCAGCACTTTGCCCTGACCCGGGGTTTGCAAATGCCGCTTGACGAAGGAGTTATCTTCGAAACAGCGCACGGTTTCGAGCGGCCCGCCAAATGCAGGTCGACCACCAAAACTCTGCCATTGCAAGCCGATGACAACCCGCACTTGGTCAGGGTTCGCATCGCATAGATCTGGGGTCGAAATCGTCATGGCAGGATCGGCTGACTGGATTTGGCTAAAAGGCAAGTGTAGCCTGAGCGTGCAGGCCAGTGGCTGCATATTGAAACAATTTATCCACTAAAACGTGCAATACAATGCCGCCTGCCGCGGTCAAACTAGCCGCTTACTGTGACTTTCTGTGGACGGAATCGCTCATGCTCAAATACGACACGCCATGAAACTACGCCTGTTTACCCTAATGCTGCTACTGCTATCGTCCTGCATCACTTCAACGGCAGTTGCAGTAAGCAGCGGACCGGTCGAACGCGATCATATCGTGGTGAACCTGGTCAGCGAAGTTGGCTCTGCCCAACCGGGTCAGTCGTTTCGCGTCGGTTTGTGGATGCAACATGCGCCGAACTGGCATACCTACTGGCAAAACCCGGGCGATTCAGGTTTACAGACGCGCTTCAACTGGCGACTGCCCGACGGACTTACAGCCGGACCGATTCAGTGGCCTTATCCGGAGCGCATTCCGATCGAGCCACTGGTCAATTATGGCTATTCGAATGAGATTCTGCTGCCGGTTGAGCTGCAAATTCCAGACGACTGGCCCACTGGCGAAGACATTCCAATCACGCTGACGGCCGACTGGCTGATCTGCGAGGTTGAATGCATACCGGGTAAGGCCGAATTGAATCTGACCGTACCGACTCGAACGAGCGCAAGCCTGCCATCTGAATTTGCTGGTTACTTCGAGCGGGCCGATGCGCGCATGCCGGAAGCGGTTGACTGGCCCGCACGTTTCAGCACGGATGGCGATCAGCTCGGCGTGCAAATTGAACTGGACGCACGTCTGGAGCCGGATCATCTTCAATTCTTCCCGGCCGAAGCTAGCCTGGTCGAACACGCCGCTGAACCGTTTTTCGGCCAGGCCGATGGCTTGCTGCAGATCGCCCAGCCGCTGTCGCCGTTTTTCCGCGGCGCGCCCGAAGTGCTTGAAATCGTATTAGTCGATACGAATCATGGCCAAGCCTATGCCTTCAACGCTACACCCGATAGCCTGC
>JBCCHH010000421.1:0-2282 GCA_039028855.1 Pseudomonadota bacterium
CAGCAGCATCGAACGATAGGCAACGCGATTGGCCTCGGTGTTTTCCATATTGACCGACGCCATGCGTTTGGCGATCGTGCCGCTCGATTCGTCAATCGCCAAAATTCCACGGCCCGGGGCCACCATGGCCTGAGCGGTTGCTACCAGTTGCTCCAGTTGATCGGTCATCAGATGGCTCCTGAAATGATTGTGATCGTTAATTAAAAAATGACAGTTACAGCACAGCGGCTGCGTCTATTGAAAATTCCATTTATTGTATCGCCTGCCCTGCACTCGGGCGAGCCTATTCCTGCCTGCATTTTAAAGATTGGCAAACTCGGCCTGACTACTGCTCTCGCGCACATCGGGCACTTTCAGAATCTTCATCGTATTGGTACCGCCGAGCTGACCGATATTGTCGCCAAAAGTCAGGATCACGCGCTCGCCGACCTCGACCAGATCGGCCTGCAGCACGCGCTGCAATGCCAGTTTTACCAACTGCCGCCGATCGGTATTGTCATCCAGCATGCCGGCCGGAAAGAACAGCGGTTGCACGTGTTGGAACAGGCGCATTTTTCGTAAAGACGCACGGTTCGGCGACAGCGCAATAATCGGTACGGGCGAGCGTACGCGGCTTAGCCATTGTGCGGTCGAACCCGATTCGGTTAGCGCAATAATCGCATTAAGCGGTACGTTATTGGCCGTAATCATGGCCGCCATGGCAATCGCCTGGTCGGTGCGTTCGGGTTTGACGGTGAGTCGTCTTTGCGGCAGATGTGCCTGCACGTGACGCTCGGCCGCCTGGCAGATACGACTCATCGCTTCGATCACTTTGACCGGATGTTTGCCAACCGCCGTTTCGGCCGACAACATGACCGCGTCAGTGCCATCGATCACGGCATTGGCCACATCCGAGACTTCGGCCCGTGTAGGGATCGGGCTTTCGATCATCGACTGCATCATCTGCGTGGCGGTAATCACCGGCCGGTTCTGGTTCAACGACGCGGCAATGATGCGCTTCTGCAAGCCCGGTAATTCGGCCTCGCCGATTTCGACACCGAGATCGCCGCGTGCAACCAGCACCGCATCGGAAGCCTCAATGATATCTTCGAGATCTTCAATCGCCTCGGTGCGCTCGATTTTCGATACCAGCGCAGCCTCGCCGCCGGCCGCATGTAGCAGCTCACGCGCACGTTCCATATCGGCCGCGCTGCGCGGAAAGGAAACGGCCAGATAATCGACCTGCCATTCGGCAGCGCGCACAATATGCTGCTCGTCTTCTTGCGAAACTCCCGGCAACGAAAGGCCACCGCCGAGCAGATTCAAACCTTTGCGATCATGCAGACGACCGCTGGTCAGGACCGTGCATTCGATATGCCTGCCTTCGACGCGTTCGACCCTGAGCGCCATCAGGCCGTCATCAAGCAGCAATTCCGAACCGGGCTTGACGTCTTCGGCCAGGCCCAAATAGCTGACGCCAACCTGGCGTTCATCACCCGCCGGCGGATTGGCATCGGCAATCAGGGCAAAACCGTCGCCGGCACTGAGCTCGACCGAGCCCTCACGAAACTGGCCGATGCGAATCTTCGGACCTGGCAGATCGGCCAGCACCGCGATATCGGTATCAAGTTCGCGTGCGGCTGCGCGCACAAGTCGAATGCGGCGGGCATGCGCATCGGCATCGCCATGTGAGAAGTTGATTCGGACTACATCACAACCGGCGCGAATCAGATCCTCCATCACTTCGGGATCATCAGTGGCCGGGCCGAGCGTGGCGACTATCTTGGTTCGACGGTTCATGCGCCGCAGTCTAGCGGAAAAAGAGGGCTTGCTCTATTGCAGGATGATGAATACGAATGCGTTGAAGAAAAGCACGGAATGCACACGGCTTGAATTGCGATCAAAAAACCGGCCGGCGAGGCTCGCGCGGCCGGGGCTTGGATCTTGAAACGGATTTCAGGTGGTAGTATCAACCGTAGTTGCGCCTTGCGACTGGGTCGCCACACTCTTCATACCATTCTTGCAGCCGGATTCGGACGCGTAGGTCTGGCTGGTACCGATCACCTGCGAATTCGCTGCTTTCAGAACAAAGGTATATTTCCCTGATGGCGTCTTCTTGTGTTCGAAGCGGTCTGGATTTTGTGAATTCTTCTTGACCGACTCGATGCCGTTCAGGCAACTCGGCTTTTTCGAATAACCCTCACTGCCGAGAATGTTCTGCCCGTTTCCGGCTTTCAGGCGAAAGCGGAACTCACCTTTTTTGTCTTTGTAAATTTCAAATTTTCCAGCCATGATTGAGTACC
>JBCCHH010000422.1:0-2268 GCA_039028855.1 Pseudomonadota bacterium
CGGCTGCGGCAATCGCCAACCAACGGTATAGGATGCGTTCTCGACGCGAGCGCCGCACGCGTTTGCGCTTGAAGCGGGTTTTACCTGCGGATTGATTCATTAAATAATAATACGTGGCTTATGTGCAGATACGGTTACTTTCAGGGGTGACCGATTGCACATGCGCAAAAAACTAGTTCAGCTATGATATTTGTTTGATTTCTTAATTCTTTTCAAGGAAAGCCTAAATACTTATCCGCTCCGTTATCGGAGGTTATCGTCATCTGAACGGGAGTTCTCATGCTACAGAAACTCAATTTCCTATTTCTTGCTGTGTTAGCCGGCGTAATGTTATCTGCGTTCAGCGGACTGAAAGCCGATGCAGTGGCCGAACGCACAGCCAATTCAGGCAACGTCGTGCTTGAAGACGTACCCGAAATTCCACAGTCTATTCGCAATGATCTGCGTCGTTATCAAAATGTGCGTTCGGCCGGCGTGCTTGACTGGACGGCCGATGGTTCGGGCCTGTATATCAGCACGCGATTTGCCGAGGTCAGCCAGATTCACCGCGTGAATCAGCCTGGCGGTACGCGCCAGCAACTGACCTGGTTCGACGAGCCGGTCGGCTCGGTTCAGCGTCAGCCGGAAAGCGATACGCTGGCCTTCCTGCGCGATGAGGGCGGCAGCGAATTCTCGCAGATCTTCCTGCTCGACCCGGATACCGGCGAATACCGTATGCTCAGCGATGGTGAGTCGCGCAACGGCGCGATTTTGTGGTCAGAAGACGGCCAGGTTATGGCGTTTCAGTCGACCCGCCGCAACGGTCGCTCGAACGATGTCTGGGTTCAGAATATTGCTGAAGATAGCGAGCCCGAGATGATTCTCGAGTCGCCCGATGGCACCTGGTGGGGCCCGATCGAATTTTCACCGGACGGCTCGAAGTTGCTCGTGTTGCAATACATCAGCGTCAACGATTCGCGCATTCACCTGATCAATCTGGCCAGCGGCGAGCGTCGTCAGATCATCGGCAGTCAGGGCGAACCGAATGCAGACGATGCTTCGCGCTATCTGGCCTACGGCTTCGCTGCCGACGGCCAGGGCATTTATCTGGCGACCGATGCCGGTCAGGAATTTGCCAAGCTGGCCTATCTGTCACTTGAGCAGGGTGCCGAGCCGCAGACGCTGAGTGACGATATCGACTGGTCGGTGACCAGCTTCGCGATCAATCATGCTGGCGATGAGGCTGCACTGATTACCAATGAAGACGGCATCAGCCGCCTATATCGCATGGAGCTGCCGAGTGGTGAACCCGAGCGCATCGATACGCTGCCGGTCGGCCTGGCCGGCGGTCTTGAATTCAGCCCCGATGACCAACAACTGGCCATGACCATCAACAATGCAACCACGCCGAGCGACGTGTTCGTCATGGACTGGGCCGGGGACAAGAGCCTGACGCGCTGGACCTACAGCGAAGTCGGCGGCCTGAATACCGTAGGCTTCGCTTCGCCCGAATTAATCCATTACCCGACGTTTGACGAGGTCGATGGTCAGCCGCGCAAGATTCCGGCCTTCGTCTATCGCCCGCAGGGCGAAGGGCCGTTCCCGGTGGTGGTTTCGATTCATGGTGGACCGGAAGGCCAGTCGCGCCCCGGCTTCAGCAGCACGTTCCAGCTTTGGGTCGATCGTCTCGGTGCGGCGGTAGTGGTGCCGAACGTGCGCGGTTCGTCCGGCTACGGCAAGAGCTTTCTGAAAATGGATAACGGCTTCCTGCGCGAAGATTCGGTCAAGGACATCGGTGCCTTGCTCGACTGGATTGCCGAGCAGCCCGATCTGGATCAGGATCGCGTTGCGGTCTATGGCGGCAGCTACGGCGGCTATATGGTGCTGGCCAGCGCGGTGCATTACAGCGACAAACTCAAAGCCGCGGTCAATATTGTCGGTATCAGCAACTTCGTCACCTTCCTCGAAAACACACAGGATTATCGTCGCGACCTTAGGCGCGTTGAATACGGTGACGAGCGCGATCCGGACATGCGCGCGCATCTCGAAGCGATCAGCCCGCTGAACAACGTCGAAAAAATCGACGTGCCGCTATTTGTGGTTCAGGGCAACAACGACCCGCGCGTGCCGGTGACCGAAGCCGAGCAGATCGTCGCTGCGCTCAGAGAGCAGGGCAGCCCGGTCTGGTACATGAACGCGCTGAACGAAGGCCACGGTTTCCGCAAAAAGGAAAACCGCGACCTGTTCAGCGAAGCGACGATTCTGTTTTTGCAGACGTATTTGTTGGAC
>JBCCHH010000423.1:0-2266 GCA_039028855.1 Pseudomonadota bacterium
CTCCGCCTCGTAACACCTGCCGAGCCGTAGTGAGTGTAGGTTGTGCCTGCCAGATCGGATTCTGTTCGTGCCTGCCAGGCCAGGTTGGGAAAGGCAGCGTAGGTTGGGATTGTCTTTTGCAGTTCAGCCAGCACACGGTCAGAGGCTAGGGCATGGCTTGGAGTGGGCTTCCGGTGCAGATTGAGAGCCCGAATGACCTGGTCGTAGTAGGGTCTATATGTTCATTACTTATCATTTCTCTGCGGATAGATTCCCGCAAAAAATCAATCGTCAAGCCCCTCTCTATTTGTCAAAGGTGTTGCCTGCCGGCGATAGCAGGTTAGAAGTCAAATATAATTTGATACTCGCTGGCAAGCAGCCTTGCATCAGCTTTTAATAATCGCCTTCATTCTCAGGTTTTGAGAAGCTGCGCAGGCACGCTGGCCGCATGCTTGAAAGCAAACAAAGCAAGTTATTTGCGGCCGGCAATTCCAGTCGGCTTGTTTCCGCACAATCCGGGCTTGCAGGATGGTTTGCTGAACGAATGGGTGAGCCCACGGCCATTCAGCAGCAGGCCTGGCCAATCGTTCGGGCAGGTCAAAACGCGCTCCTGCTGAGCCAAACCGGGCAGGGCAAGAGTCTGGCCGCGTGGCTGCCGCTGGTGGAACGAACAATCGCCGAACAACGGGCTGCTGGAACCCTGCAGGTACTGCATATCGCGCCTCTGAAAGCTTTGGCCAGCGATATGACGCACAATCTCAAGCCACTGATGCTGGCAGCTAGTGAAGCGCTGGGTCGTGAGATTCGGATTGAGGTTCGCAGCGGCGATACGTCGGCCCATGAACGTACTCGGCAGTTGCGTAAACCACCGGATTATCTGGCGACGACGCCCGAAACGTTGTTCATCCTGCTCGGCAGCTCAGGTGGGCGCTCCCTGCTGCGCTATGTACACACTGTCGTGGTTGATGAGATTCATGCACTGGCGCAAAGCAAGCGCGGCGCCCATCTGTGTTTGAGCCTGGAGCGGCTGGATGCTTTGGTTCAGCGACCGGTGCAGCGAATCGGCCTTTCGGCCACGGCTCGACCCGCTGATTGCCTGGCCCGATTTCTATGCGGTAATCAACCCTGTCACATCGTACGGGCTGAGCTCAAGCAGTCGCCGCAGGTCGAGATTGAAGCCTTGCCGTCGCCGCTCGGGCCGTTTCCGCACCACGGTCACTGGCAGCAGGTGCATGACCGGCTGGCTGAATTGACCCACTCTTTATCCAATCCATCTGCCGGTATGCTCGTGTTTTGTGCAACACGCAGACAGGTTGAACGCACCACGACCGCGCTGGCCGAGCGGCTCGGCGTCGATCAGGTCGGTGCGCATCACGGCAGCCTCGATCGCCGCCATCGGGAATCGCTTGAGCGGCGTTTCCGTCAGGGTGAACTGCGCGTGATCGTCAGCAGCGCATCGCTCGAACTGGGGCTGGATCTGGGTCAGATCGATCGGGTCTGTCAGCTTGGCGGTATCGGTTCGATCAACCAGCTTTGTCAGCGCGCCGGTCGCAGCGGTCATCGTCCGGGCGAGCGACCGAGGGTACACATTTTTCCGCTGAATCTGAATCAGTGGTTCGAAGCCGAGGCGCTGAGCGAAGCACTTGAAGACGGCGAGATTGAACCGACGTGGCCGATTGAATCGCCGCAGGACGTGCTCGCACAGCACATCGTTGCCACCGTTGCAGCCGAGCCCGGCCAGTGGAATGGCGAACGCCTGCTCGCGCTGTGCCGTCAGGCCGGCCCTTGGCGCACGTTTGATCCGATGCAGCTTGATCAGTTGCTGAATATGCTTTGCAGCCAGGCGGTGGCCGGTGCCGGGGCGGATTCGCCACAGCCGCTGCTTACCGTTGATGCCAGCGGCTGGCTGCATGCAATCGACGCGGCCGAAACACTGGCTCTGGCCAACGCCGGTACGATTCCCGAATGGTTCGAATACGAGGTATTGAATCATGCCAATGGCCAGTTGCTAGGCAAACTTGATGAAGAGTTTGCGTTCGAATCCAGCGTTGGCGATGTCGTGCAGCTTGGTAATCGCCCGTTCCGCATCGTGCGCACCATGCCGGGCCGGCTCTGGGTGGCGGCCGTATCGAGCGAAGATGCCCAGGTGCCGTTCTGGTTCGGCGATGGGTCAGGTGGCCCATTCAATGCAGACTTGGCTTCATCAGAAGCTTCAGCATCTGGAAAAGCTAGGGCGGTTGAATCTGGACTTACATGGATAGTAGAGGGAACTTTCTGATGTATTGCC
>JBCCHH010000424.1:0-2266 GCA_039028855.1 Pseudomonadota bacterium
ATCACGCTGGTTCTACTGGTTGCGGGGCACTGGTGGCAAACCCGCTTCGACGATCAACTTGTCGCACCACTCGCGCTGCAGGATCAGGCCATCGACTATGCGCTGACCGACTTCACCGCCGAGTTTTTCAACCTTCAGGGTGAACTGGACCTGATTGTGCAGGCGCCAAAGCTGGAACATCGTGCTGACACTCGTCAGGCACATATTGATGAGCCCATCTTCACACTGGTCAATCAAGCGCCGACCTGGCATGGCGAAGCCCGTACCGCTTTGATCGATCGCAATCTTGAGCAGATCGAGCTGGCCGGTCAGGTCGTTGCCCGACGGGCGCATGAAAACGGCGAAATCCAGGTCGAATCGGACCGCATCCGCTATGATCGCAACAGCGAACTATTGCACTCTCCCGGCCCGGCCCGACTGAGCCAGCCGGGAACCGAACTGCGCGGTGATACTCTTACCGTGTGGTTAAACGAACAACGCGCGGAGCTTGAACATGATGTACAAGGCACCTATCGTCGCATTGCTGGCGACGGCCCTATCAATTAGCTTGATATGGGCGCAAGAGGCCGAACCGGAAACGTCGGCAAACGAAGCCGAAACGGCCGGCAGTTCGATGACCATTCCTTCTTCAGAAGCGCCGATAGATATTTCGGCCGATCGCAATAATTACGATCTGCGCGCCGGCGTCGTTGAATATATTGAAGATGTGTACATTGAGCGTGGCCCGATGCAGATTCACGCCGATCGCGCCATTTTTCGTGAAACCGAAGGTGAAATTGCCGAAATTGAATTGTTCGGCGCCCCGGTCGAATGGCAGGACCAGCTTGAAGACGGCACCATCGTCAGCGGCGAAGCCAACAATATCTTTTTTGATGTGATCGCAAATGTAGTCACGCTGACGGGCAACAGCGTGATCCGACATGAACAAGGCGAATTCACCGGCGACCGGCTGGTCTACGACCTGACCAACGAAAACCTGAGCGGTAGCAGCGAAGGCGATAACCGCGTGCGTGCCCGGATTGAGCCAGGTGCGCTGCCGGACGACAACTGATGCCGAGTCACTACCCATGCTGATTGCCGAGCTATCGTTATGCTAATTGCTGAGCAATTGGTCAAACGCTACCGCTCGCGCGCCGTTGTGCACGGCGTGTCGTTACAGGTTGAGCAAGGCGAAATCGTCGGCCTGCTTGGCCCAAACGGTGCCGGTAAGACGACCTGCTTCTACATGGTGGTTGGCCTCATTTCGGCCGACGGCGGCAACATTCGTATCGACAATAGCGACATCACCAAAGCCAATATGCACCGTCGTGCGCGGCTGGGCCTGGGCTATCTGCCGCAGGAGGCGTCGATCTTTCGTCGGCTGTCTGTCAAAGACAACATCCTGGCCATTCTCGAACTGCGCGAGAATTTGAATGCCGAGCAGCGCAAGCAGGAACTGGCGCGCTTGATGGAAGAGTTCAACGTCACGCATTTGAGCGATCAAAACGGCGCCAGCCTGTCCGGCGGTGAGCGGCGTCGCGTCGAAATTGCACGCGCACTGGCGGCTGATCCCCGGTTTATTCTGCTTGATGAACCTTTTGCCGGTGTCGACCCGATCTCGATTGGTGAAATTCAGCGCATCGTCAAGCATTTATGCAAGCGCAACATCGGCATTCTGATTACCGATCACAACGTGCGCGAAACGCTCGGTATCTGCGATCGCGCCTACATCATCTCCGAGGGTCGCGTGCTAACCCAGGGGCCACCGCAAGACGTACTGGACGATGAAGACGTGCGCAATGTCTATCTCGGTAAAGAATTTCGTTTATAGCTGCAATGACGACCGATCATCAAGCCGAATCGGCTGAAGCCGCACTGGAATTCACCGGTGAGCGCTTCACGCCCGAATGCGTACGCGAGATTTTCTACGAACACTGGCATCGCTACGCCTGGGCCGCTCCGTTGGTCAACAAGCTGCATGTGCTTGATGCAGCCTGTGGCGAAGGCTATGGCAGCCATTTGCTGGCGCAATATGCTGCGCAAGTCGACGGTGTCGACATCGATACGTCGGCAGTCGAACACGCGAACAGCCGATATGCAAGAGACGGACTCAGCTTTCATCAGGCTAGCGCACTTGAATTAACGTTTCCCGATCATTATTTCGACTGCGTTGTATCGTTCGAAACGCTGGAGCATCTGATCGAGCACGATGAACTGCTGACTGAATTTCGTCGTGTGCTTAAACCCGACGGTTTTCTTGTCGGGTGAGGAGATCACTAAAAAACCG
>JBCCHH010000425.1:0-2262 GCA_039028855.1 Pseudomonadota bacterium
CCACGAAATTTGAATTTTTGTACTTTTTTCGATTATTCAATTGCTTAGACAGGGCTTTTTTACCCGCTTGGCACTTATCAGTCGATATTGGTTCAACATGAACCGGACCCAACAGCCGGCAGCCGATACAATCTGTCCGTTGTTTATTGATTGAGGCCGGCCCAACGTATGTCAACCACACAAACCATCGAACTGACCGATATCCAAGCGCGCGTGCTGGGCTGTTTGATCGAAAAACAGGCCACCACACCCGAAAATTATCCGCTCACGCTCAATGCCCTGGTTACCGCCTGCAACCAGAAAACCAGCCGCGTACCGGTGATGAATCTGGAACCCGGCGCCGTGGGGCAAACCTTGCGTCAGCTTGAACAGCGTCGCCTGGTCGAACGCCAGCACGGTGCCCGGGCCGAGCGCTGGGCGCACCGGGCCGACCAGGAAATGAGCCTGACTGCAGCCCAGCGCATACTGCTCGGTCTGCTTTTGCTGCGCGGCGCACAAACCCTCAATGAACTCATGACACGCAGCGAACGCATGCATCAATTCGATGATCTGGATGAGCTTAAATATCAGCTCGATCGTCTTGGCCAGCAGAATCGGGCACGCCTGCTCGATCGTCTACCCGGTCAGCGCGAACCACGCTATGTTCAACTATTGACGGGTGAACCCGATCTGTCCGCTGTTGCGCAACCGGCTGCCCGCATATCTGAAGCTGTTGACGAGGGTTTACTTCAGCGAATCGAGGCCCTGGAAGCGCGAGTTGAAGTGCTCGAAGCTGCGTTGAATACCGCTTCATCGGAGTAGTGCGTAATGTTAGCTCTTGCCGGCACTGAAACGCCGCCGGGCAATTGAACGTTAGCCAAGCGTATTAGAAAAGCTGGCGCCAATTACTATTCTTCGACTCAATCTGATTCAGCATTTTCTGGTACCGTTTGCGCATGAATCAGGCGACCGCAAGTCCATCCAAAAACGCCCCCGATCTAGCCCATGCGCTGCGCATTGCCAAGGCAGCAGCACGGCATGCGAGCACGATTGCCATGGCCCACTTCCAACAACCGATTGAAATCGAGCGTAAGGCCGATTTAAGCCCGGTCACGATTGCCGATCGCGCGTGCGAAGAAGCCATCCGCAAGATCATCCTGAACGATTTTCCCGAGCACGCAATCTATGGCGAAGAGTACGGTCGCAGCGGTGAGCATGCATGCCTGTGGCTGATTGACCCGATCGACGGCACGCGCAGTTTTATCCGCGGACTCGAGTTCTGGTCGGTGCAGATTGCATTGATGGTCGGTGAGGAACTGGTGCTTGGTGTGTCGGCCGCACCGCCGTTCGATGAACTGGCCTGGGCGGTACGTGGACAAGGCGCATGGCTCGGTCCGCTGCTGGCCGATAGCGACGCGAATGTCGAGCCACTGCAGGTAGACGCCGTAGATCAGTTGGACAAGATGGACTTATCGCTGGGCAACGTACGCAGCTTGGCCAAAGACCCGGCGGCTTGGCGCACGATAGGACAGTTCGTTGAGCACGCTTCGCGCACGCGCGGCTATGGCGATTTTTATCCATATCACCGGCTCGCAGCCGGGCGTCTGGATGCGGTAATCGAAAGCGATGTCAATATTCTCGACATTGCCGCGTTGACGGTAATTGTGCAGGAAGCCGGTGGCATGATGACCCAATTAGACGGCAACCGGATCGGGCTGGATTCATCCACAGTGCTGGCGGCAACGCCTGAATTGCATTCTCAATTGAAGGCGCATATGAATGACCGATAACTCGCTCATCGATCAAATCCCGGCGCTGCCGACTATCCACAAACGACAAGAGCGTCGCGACAAGAGCCTGTTCCGCGTCGAAACGCTCGATCTGGAGTTTTCCAACGGCGAACAGCGTGTCTATCAGCGCCTGATCAGTCGCGGTGTGGGTGCGGTAATCGTGGTGGCCATGCTGGACCTGGAGACGGTGTTGCTGATTCGCGAATATGCCTGTGGCGTGCATCGTTATGAGGTTGGTTTACCCAAAGGCCGGCTCGAGCCGGGCGAGAACCATCTGCAGGGCGCCAATCGCGAACTGCAGGAAGAAGTCGGTTTTGCCGCACGCGATCTGGTCGAAATCGGCCAGCTATCGCTTGCCCCAGGCTACATGACTCACGTTACCCACGTAATTCTGGCGCGCGATCTGTATCCATCACGCCTACCCGGCGATGAGCCTGAAGAGCTGCAGGTCATTCCGTGGCCAATGGAAAAATTAGGCGAACTCGTACAGCGC
>JBCCHH010000426.1:0-2252 GCA_039028855.1 Pseudomonadota bacterium
AAACACTCCTCTGCATTGAGTATTTCCACATCATCACCGTCAAAACAGCTATTGACACCGAAAGGGTTAAAATGACAAGCAATTTGCATGTGATTTCAAGAAAAAAAATACACTTCTCCACAATAGGCTATGCCTATCCTGAGCCTGAAGGCCTTGCCGCGACAAGGCTCAAACCCGCTTCGGCCGAATGGATCGATAAAAACGGTAGTGCAATGGCAGTATTACGCTATAACGAACTGCGTACTGAGAATGATCCGGACAACGCATTACTTGACTTCCTGCGCAGCGTATACCATCAATCCGCAGCGTTAGGGCAATGGCCAGTCGAGCAATTGCAGCATGTACCCGACAACGCACAATCGTGATTCAGAATGGCTTGCTTTTTTTGACGGATAGCACTATCGCCGCGCCAAGCAAACACGCAATGGCGATAACGTCGGCAATCAGCACACGCTGTAGCGATTCGTTATAGCCACCTGACCATATCGCAATCACAAGAAACGATACGGTGCTGATAAGTCCGGCGATAATCGCAGGTATCTGCAGCGAGGATCGAAACGCGGCGACCATCAAAAATATGCCTAGAATCCCTAGCAGCACGGCCCGGTGCTGCATCATGATCAACAGATTAGGCTCCGCAATAGCGACGCCATACAGCGCCGCCAGGCGTGTAGCACCCAAAACGCCGGTAACCGGCAAAAGATGAATCAAGCCCGGAAGCAGCAGCAAGAGCGTTGTAATGCTATTTTTCATCAGCTTTCTTCATATACTAATTCATGACACCGATCATAAACCACCTGAGGTTGAATGATGTTGAAATCCATATCTCCAGATCGTTGTTTTACCTCGGCACTGGCTGTGTTGCTGGGCTGGCTTTCACTGGCCCATGCCGGTGATGACTTCCCGCTTGAGCTGGGCACATATCTCGATACCGAACCTGCCGAACCGATCGGGCTGGCTTTTGCCGGCGATGGCTCGTTGGTCGTTGGCATTAACAGCGACTTTGTCGATGGCAACCCATCCAGCGGTTCGATTCTTCGGCTGGATGCAGTTACTGCAGAGTTGCTGGATACGCTATGGTCGGGCTCGCCGCTGGTCGACTTTGCCGGCGGCAGCGGTACCAGCAGTTGGGCCGCAGTCACGGCCAATATGCGTTTACTGGGTAATACAGATGGGCTAATGCTGGAATCAGAGCTACCGCTGCCGGGCGGTCATTCCGCCGAAGCGATCGCCGTATGTCCGGGCCATGTAGCGGTGCTTAGCTTTGATTCCGGTGTTTCCGATTACGTGGCCCGCTTGTATACACGGGCTGGATCAGAGATTTTCGATAGCCAGCGAACGGATACCCAGGTAGCCGATATTGCTTGTGACCCAACCACTGAACGCGTGTTTCTGACTGGCTACAATCAGGTCAGTGCGAACCTGCAATTGGTGTTTGTCGATGGGCTTTCTTATCAGGGTACCAGCGACTGGCGAGCCTATGGAACAACCGGCAACATCACGGTAATAGCCGATACACGCGGCCGGATACTGCGGCGTACCGATCAGGGCACGCTGTGGTTTGGCGGCTCGGCCAATGGTGGCCAGAATGCGTTTCAGGTTGATCCACTCAACCCGAACATGAATGCATTATTGAATTCGTTCGATCAATACAATCAGCCGTTCAATCTCGGCAGCGTCAATATTGCATTTTACGGCCAGCTTGATCCTGAGACCGGTGCTTTGATCAATGGCCAGTTTCAGCTTGCGCGTCTGTCGAGCGGTCGTGGCAATACGGTTCGAATTAATGCCTTGGATGTCGATAATGCCGGCAGCCTGCATGTTGGCGGCACGTCCTTTGCCTCGATGGCCAATCGCGATAGTCTGTCCGTGCAGGGTCAGACCGTGGCGCCCTACGCGGGGCGTGATCCATCGCTTATGGTGGTGCCCGATGATCTGGGCAGCCGCACGTACTGGACCAGCTTTATTGATGCCAATGGCCAAGGGGATGTGATTGCAGTAGCGGCCGCCGGAGATCAATATGCTTTTCTGATTGAAAATGTTCAAGGCACTATGCTGACGGTCAACGCACCGATCAGTGGCAATGACCTACTAGACTCAGACACGACCGACACGCCTTATGCCTGGTTGGGCACCTGGGGTAATGTGATCAGTTCCGATTTGTTGTTCGCCGATAGCTTTGAGCTGTAAATGACGGCATGAAACACATCCACACTGTGCCGTACGCATGAACGATCATGGCTCAGCCCGAT
>JBCCHH010000427.1:0-2247 GCA_039028855.1 Pseudomonadota bacterium
ATTACCGGTGAAATCACCTATGTGGATGCCGGTTACAGCATTGTTGGCATGGCCGGTCTAGAGTAACTCACAGGATAAAAAAACCGGCCTGCTGGCCGGTTTTTACGAATGTTCGAGCCGCGCGGGCAGCGCCTGCCGAAATCTAAACACTACATCAGGCGATCTTCAACTACGTTGATTTCAGTATTGGCGCGCAGCCATTCGAGCAAGCCCTGTACTTCCTGATTGGTACGCGTCATCGAAATCTGCAGGCTGGCACTCTGACGCTGCGCATCGTCGGCATCGGTCGGATTGCCGGCTACAACATCATCCAGACGCACCAGCGTCCAACCGCCGCCGCGCTCTACCAGATGCATTTCGACCGTATCGCCTGAATCGGGTAACGCAAAAATACCGTTGAGAACCTGGCTGCCAAGATCAAAATCACGCCGGGTTATGGTTCGCTCGCTGAATTCCAGTTCTTCGGCCGCCGCCACTTCGGCCAGTTGTTGACCGTCTTGACCGGCCTGTGTAATCAGTTCCTCACCGTAGGCACGCGCAGCCTCACGCGCTTCTTCACGCGCCAAACGATCACGAATTTCATCGCTAACGTCGGCAAGTAATCGCGGTGCCGAAGGTTGATGTTCGGTTACGCGCACGACGACCGCCTGATTGCGTTCCAGTTCAATCGGCTCACTGGTCTGGCGTTCAACCAGGACGAGATCAGAAAATGCTTCTTCAAGCACGCGCGGATCAGCCATGAGACCCTCAGCCGTGAATCGTGAGAACGGTCCTGCCGTTTGCAGTTCCAAATCCAGATCGCCCGCTACGGACTCCAAACCTGTCGGGTCGGCATAAATCAGATCGATCATGCGCTCAAGCATATCGACGTACAGGTCATCGGCCTGCTCTTCACGCATAAGTGTGGCAATTTCGTCACGCGCTTCGTCAAAGGTTTGGCCACGCGGGGCTATCACTTCGTCGAGCCGAATGATGTGCCAGCCAAACTCGGTTTCGACCGGATCAGAAATTTCGTCGGGCTGCATTGCAAAAAGAGTTTGCTCGAACGCCTCCGGCATGATGTCTGATTCGATCAGGCCAAGGTCGCCGCCTTGTCCGCTTGACCCGGGATCATCAGACAATTCGACTGCAAGCTCGGCAAAATCTTCGCCCTGCTCGATACGCCCACGCAGGGTATTGGCCAGTTCACGCGTTTCGTCGGCACTGCGCTCGTCATTTTCAACCAGCAGAATATGCGAGGCACGACGCTGTTCCTGAGTCATGTAACGCGACTGTACCGACTCATAGCGCTGACGCAGTTCGTTTTCTTCGATCTCAATCGAATTCAGCATATCGCGCGTATCCAGAACTACGTATTCAACGCTGATTTCTTCCGGCCGCATGAACTGCTCCGTATTCTCGTTATAAAACGTTTCGATGCGTTCATCGGTAATTGTATCGGCATCGCGAAACGGCGCGCTGTCGATGGGTACCAGCGCAACCTCACGGCTTTGTAGCTGTACCTGCAGCCAGCGCTCAATTTCCTGCTCGGTGACAAAAGCAGAAGCAGAGACGGCGGAGGGCAGTTCACGCAGCAACAGATCGGCAGCCAGCTCCTGTTCAAACTGGCGTGGGCTCTGTCCGTTGGCCTGCAAACGCTGCTGATATAGCGATGCATCGAACTCGCCATCGACCTGAAACGCAGGAATACTGCGGATTACTTCCAACAGCGAATTCGGGCTCACGCTTAAGCCCATTGCGCGCGCATGTTCGGTGAGCAAACGTTGATCGATCATGTTGTCGAGAAATTCACGCCGAAACTGCGGCTGATTGGTCGCCAACTCGTTGTAGTTTTCCCCTTGCTGTGCACGCAATTGGGCGCGATACATCGCAAATTCCGTCTGAAATTCGGTCAAGGTGATATCAGAATCGCCAACGGTGGCAATTGCATCCTGCGGGATGCCACGCACATACTGTTCCAAACCGAAAAACAGAAACGGCACAGCCAATAGCCCGAGAATAACGAAAGCAACAACCCCGGTGACACGATCGCGAATGGCCTGAAGCATAAAGTTTATCCTGCAAATTCAAATGTCGTAGATTCCTGCCACGAATCCTGAAAAGAGCTGACAAATACCCGGTAAAACGGCGATAAAAAAGGGCGTCTGAATCAGACGCCCCGTTGTACAGATGGCGGAGTGGACGGGACTCGAACCCGCGACCCCCGGCGTGACAGGCCGGTATTCTAACCAACTGAACTACCACTCC
>JBCCHH010000428.1:0-2242 GCA_039028855.1 Pseudomonadota bacterium
AAAAACCAGCACTACGATGAACACGACTAATGTCGCAATAATCCCACCGGACCACAGCACCAGGTGTTGCCGTTGCTGTTGCGCGCGCAGCTCGGCCAGCTCCAGCGCCTGGCGTTTATAGCCGACCTGTGCCTGAAGTTTGTTCAGTTCGGAGCGCTGCTGTTCGATCAGGTATTCTTCATTCAGTTGATTGAATTCACGCAGTAATGCAATCGCTTCATCGGCGCGACCGGCTGTTTGCAGCACGCTGGCGCGCGCTTCGAGCGCGCCGCGAATGCTCATCGAATAATCGGCTTGCCGTGCCGTGGCCAGGGCCTGCTCCGAATAGTCCAGTGCCGACCGCATGCGCTCCTGTTCGAGTGCCAGATAGCTTAAGTCGATCAGCAGGGCCGAGCGTTCGGCCGGATTATTGAGCTCAGCATGCAGCGCGGCAGAACGTTCGTAATAGCTTTGCGCTTGATCAAGCTGGTCCTGTTCGCTGCGGACGGAGCCAAGCACTGTCAATAATGAGGCCAGGCGAATTTCCATACCGGGTGCTTCAAGTGGCTCAAGCAATTGTTCAAGCGTGCTGACTGCTGCTTCTAGCTGACCCGCACCGCGATAGGTGAGCCCTAAGTTATACAGAATAGGCAAACGCATTTGCGGATTGCCCTGCTGCTCGGCCAGGTCAAGGGCCAATTGATAATGTTCAATCGCAAGATCGTGGTTCTTAGCTTCGGAATGAATGATGCCGAGATTGGTGTAGATCGGAATCAGGTCTTGCTCAAAATTATGTTGTTGGGCAATTTCCAGCGCCTGTCTGAGTGCGCCAATCGAAGCTGTGATTTCTCCACTGCGGTTACGCAAACTTGCGATCAAGCGCAAGCTGCGGCTTTGTTCTAACGGTTCGTTCAATGCCGGAATCAGCAGATCGATTTGTTCGATATCGCGACGTGTTTCATCAAGGCGGCCAAGTACGGCCAGTGACCAGGCACGACAGCCGATTGCACGAATACGCTCAAACGGCTGTAGTTCTGCATCAAGCTCAACGATGATCGGTTCGATCAGCTCGAGCGCCTGTTCGGGTTGACCATGTTCCAGTTGCTTACAGCGATCGAGCTGTTCTTCCAGGGTTGCCGGCTCGGCTTGATCGGCAGCGATGGAAACACTGAACAGCAGCAGCGTAACCGCCAGTAGCGCGAGAAACTGATTCCCCATTGCTGTTGCCACAAGCGTCATTAGCCCTCCCTGCGAACCGCCAAACGGTCATTTTCGGTCAACGGCAGTTTTATTTCAATCGGATTGCAGCAGACGGCACAATCCTGGATCAGCCATTGGCCGGCATCACCCGGTTCATATTCTACCGCGTTGACTTCATTACACCAGGGACAACTGAATGACAATGCGTCGGTCAGCATGCTTGGCGATGGCTTCAGTTTGGCTCCCGATAGATCGAGACTTCGAGATTACCGTCCACATCGATCGCGGCGCGATACATGCCGGGTGTGTTAAACGGCATCGCAACCCGGCCTTCGCGGTCGATGGTAATCACGCCACCGCTGCCGCCGGCCGGCAGTAATACCTCGTGAATCACATGTTCAGCGCTTTGTTCAAGCGTTTTGCCCTGATGCAGTGCGCCCACGCAAATCGAGTGGGCCACGACATGACGAATGAAATACTCGCCGTGGCCGGTCGCCGAGACCGCACAACTGCGATTATCAGCATAGGTGCCGGCACCGATAATCGGTGAATCGCCGACCCGGCCATAGCGTTTGTTGGTCATACCGCCGGTTGAGGTACCGGCTGCAAGGTTGCCGGCCTGGTCAAGTGCGACGGCGCCAACGGTTGAAAACCAGCGTGCACCGGCTATTTCGGCATTCGCCTGGTCGGGATTATGAAGGCGCTGTAGCTGCTCACGCCGGGAATCGGTGATGAACCAGTCTTCCGGCATAAACATCAGCTGTTTTTGACTGGCAAATTCTTCTGCGCCGCGACCGCTTAACAACACGTGCGGCGAATCCTCAAGCACAGCGCGTGCGGCAAGAATGGGATGACGCACGCCACGAACACCAGCCACTGCTCCGGCGGCCAGATCGTACCCGTTCATGATCGAGGCATCCATTTCGACATGCCCATCGTAGGTCAGCACCGAGCCGCGTCCGGCGTTGAATTCGGGTTCATCTTCAAGTTGAGTGATCGCCGCGGTTATCGCATCAAGGCTGCTGCCGCCGCCGAGCAGGATCTGATGGCCTGAGCGGATCGC
>JBCCHH010000429.1:0-2228 GCA_039028855.1 Pseudomonadota bacterium
ATCGACCTGCCCGCGCAGCCGCGACGAAATAGATACTTGATCAGGCAATGGTTTCAGCCAATCAAGATACTGCTTAGGCGCACGGATGGTTTTTATCCGAAAACCTGGCTTGATGCCAAGCTTCCTGGCCAACGGTGTGAGTGAGTAGCCTGCCACGAATCACGTTTCTAGCCGCACTCAGGCCGGGCGTTTTTTCGGCACCCAAGCCCAGTTCATCTCACACATGATCGTTTCCTCGCCGGTTTCGTCACGCACCTGCACAGGAACGATCAAATCGCCCTTTTCTTCCGTTTGCAGCCGCAACGCCTCGGCCTCAGGCAGTTCGGCGATGGCTCTCAGATCTCCCTGTGCGCGGCGTACATAACTGATCTTCATGGTTTTCATTAGCGGAATCGCATTATCGTGCACGTTCATGCCAACAACCAGACCGGTCGCGGTTTCGGCAAGCAGTGCCGAGGCCGCAGCGTGCACGGTGCCAATATGATTTTGTACTTTCTTCACATTTTCAATTGAAACCACCAGCCTGCGTTCTTCCAGCGTTTCGATCTTGAGTCCGGCCGTAGCCACAAACGGGATGGTGCGACCGATAGCCCAGCTGCGCAACTTGGGTTGCAAAAAGTCGGGCATGGATTCAAGCTTGGCCAGCGTGCGGCGCATATTGTTAGAAAAACTCATGGTTAGCAATAGTATCAGGATTGGGATGCTGCCCCGACAGGAAAATCGTCGTCGCTGAATTGGTACAGTGCCTCGTTCGGTGAACTTGACGATGAATCAGTGAGTACATCCTTATTAAGTTGCACGGTTTGGAGACGACACGACTCGAGACATTCATCGACGCCGGCTTTGCATTCGTTTTGACGATGCTGGTCATATCAATTGATCGAATTCCGAGCAATCATGAGTAAGCAGATTTATCATCACATCATCCGGACGACGGCGATACGTCGCTTTGATGCGCTCTATCGACCGAACCAAGGCTGATTGATGCGAATTGTGTCCCACACCTGCTCAAATACCGAAATCGTCTGCGCGCTAGGCCGTGCAGACTGGCTGGTCGGAGTGGACGATCATTCCGACCATCCGCCTGAAGTGGTGGCAAAGCTGCCGCGTGTTGGTGCCGACCTGGATCTTGATATCAAAAAAGTGCTCGCCCTGAAGCCTGATCTTGTAATCACTTCGCTGACCGTACCCGGACACGAGCGCTGCGTGCAGAAAATTCGTGAAACGGGTCTGCCACACATAGTTACCGAACCGCACAAACTGGCCGATGTGCAGGATGACATTCGTCGGATCGGTCAGGCGCTGGATGCCGAGACGGCCGCGCAGAATCTGATCGATGCGTTCGAACGCCGCATGTCGATATCGCCACCCCAATATGCTCTGCCTGTACTGATTGAGTGGTGGCCGAAGCCTGTAATTGTGCCCGGGCGAAAATCCTGGGTTAATGAAATGCTGGCCCTGGTCGGTGGTGTAAATCCCTGGCAGGATGCCAATGCCGAAAGTCTGGAGATCGGTACCAAGCAGGCGCAACGGGCCGCACCCGAAGCCCTGGTCATGAGCTGGTGCGGCGTAGAGGAAACCAAGTATCGGCCACATATCGTTTCCAGACGCGAGGGCTGGCAAAACATTCCTGCAATCAAACACAACCGCATTTTTGCCGTTAGCGAAGCCTGGCTGGGCCGACCGGGGCCACGATTGCTCGGAGGGATCGATCGCCTGCGTGCTGTAGTCGAGCAATCTCGATCTGTTTGACCCGGCCCGTACCGGCCTGATGTACTGATCTGGCGTAAAATAGCGCCTCAAATGAACGCCTCTAGAGAACAATCTCCGTCGGTCGGGTTGGTCAGCCTGGGTTGCCCGAAAGCGCTGGTCGATTCCGAGCACATCGTGACCGGGCTGATCCAGCAGGGCTACCAGATGGCGCCCGACCATGCTTCGGCCGATCTGGTCGTAGTCAATACCTGCGGCTTCATTGACCAAGCCAAGGCCGAATCGCTAGAAGCGATTGGCGATGCGCTCGATGAGAATGGCAAGGTACTGGTGACCGGCTGCATGGGCGCAAATGAACGGGACATCACCTCGATTCACCCTAAAGTGCTTGGTGTAACCGGCCCGCATCAGGCCGAAGCCGTGCTGGATTCAGTCAATCGGCACCTGCCTCGCCCGCACGACCCTTTTGTGGATTTAGTGCCGCCGGCCGGCTTGAAATTAACGCCCAAGCACTATGC
>JBCCHH010000430.1:0-2224 GCA_039028855.1 Pseudomonadota bacterium
ACAATATGCGCACGCTGCAACATAAGAAAAAGGCCGAGTCGCGGCTGCGTGTCGCGCGCGAAACGATGGACTTGTACGCGCCGCTGGCCCGGCGTGTCGGGCTGCATTATGTGGCGCAAGAAATGGAAGGACTGTTGGGCTGAGGTGCGTCATTGCTCGGAGCGATGTCGTCGAAACCGTCGGGCTGCAGGCTGACGCACTTTATTTTTGCAGTCAGAACGTGGCTGCCCGGCCTCGACTGATCCGAATCAGCCTACGCCATTGGTGCCGCCAACAGCCGCAAATACTGTTTGCTGCTGATCGCGTACGGCCCGAATCGGGCAGCCGAACAGCTCCGTTAAATTCGCTTCATTCAGAAGCTCTTCAGCCAGACCCGCCTGCCACCTTCCATTGCCGAACAGCATCAGTACATGCGTGCAGTAACAGGTTGCGAGGTTGATATCGTGCAGTGCCATGAGCTGTAACAGTTGATCATACTGAATACGTTTCCATAGCTGATTTAAGATGTCAACCTGATGGGCCGGGTCAAGGTGATTGGTGGGTTCGTCAAGCAGCAGTACGTCCGGGTTTTGTGTCAGCGTTACCGCTAGCGCAAGCCGTCGTTGTTCGCCGCCAGATAACGTTGAGCAGGAACGTGATTCCATGGTCTGCAAATCGACTTGTGCAAGCGCATCACGAGCCATTTTTCGGTCATTCATGCTTTCCCGGGCCCAGGTGGTCAAATGTGGATGGCGACCGCTGAGCGCAATCTGAAGACAGTTGGCATCAAACGCAAAACGCGTGTTCTGGGTAAGCATCCCGAGTTGTTGAGCGATCTGTTTTCGCGGTATCTCATTGATTGGAGCTTGCTTCAATAACACCTTTCCGCCCTGCGCTGGGCGTACGCCGGCCAGTGTCAGTAGCAGCGTGGTTTTGCCCACACCGTTCGGCCCAAGCACACCCCAGGACTGGCCAGCGTTAAAGCTGAGGTTCAAGTTGTTGACGACGTTCACGTCGCCGATAGCTACTTCGAGCGCTTCGGTGCCCAGCAATGGCTTTTTGCCAGTCATCGTACGGAACGCCCCGAGCGATATAGCAGCAACAAGAACAGCACCACACCGATGATCGCGGTCAGCACGCCGACCGGTAGCTGACGCGGGCTTAGGATCGTGCGCGCCAGCGTATCGGCCAGCAGCAGAAATGCGCCGCCAAATAGCGCTGAGGCGGGCAGTAGAATACGATGGTCGGCACCGAGCAGCAATCGCATCAGGTGCGGCACAACCAGGCCGACAAAGCCAATCGTACCGGCGATTGAAACCGCCAGTGCGGTCAGCAGCGATGCAATCAGATACAGTTCCAGATAGCGTCGATTGGTATTTTCGCCCAGCAGTCGAGCCTGCGTTTCACCGGCCGTTAAAACATTCAAACTACGGCCACGCAAGGCCAGCAGTGCAGTTAGCGCGGTCAGCGGCAGCAACCACCAGGCCGACAGGCTGGCATAGCTTAAGTCGCCCATCAGCCAGTACAGCATGCCGCGCAGACTGCGATCGGGCCCGAGCGCGAGCATCAGCGTGATGATTGCACCCCAGCCAGCGGCCATGACTACACCGGTCAATAGCATACGCAAGGATGACCATGGCCCCGGTCCGCGCCCGAGTATGAACACAACCGCCATCGAAATCAGTGCGCCGCTAAAGGCCAGCAATGGCGTCGGCAGCCAAGCCAGGCCGAATAGCATGCCGGCAAGCACAAACGCTGAAGCGCCTCCCGATACGCCGAGCACATAAGGATCGGCCAGTGGATTTCTGAGCAGCACCTGCATTACTGCGCCGGCCAGACCCAGCAGCGCACCTGTAACGAGCGCTGCAATGGCGCGTGGCAGACGTAACTCCAGCAGAATGCGTTGACTTGCCTCGTCATCTGGCCAGCTAAAGCCGGCGCTGCCTAGCGATAAAGCCAGCAGAACGCTGCCGGTGGTAAGCACGAGTAGCGTAATCAGCGAAACTACAGGGCGACTGCTAGAAAGCGATAGTGCCATTAAAAAAGGCCTTGCTCTGGCAGGAACGTGACGAATTGATTACCATGGGTAGCAGTTAACTATTTGAGCGTAAAACGGTAGCACATGCAAATCGTTCATGAGCAGATCGTTTACCCGGTTCAATACCATGATTGATGTCCTCTCCCAACATCATAACACATATCGCAGCAGACTGATGCCTGTGGTATTGAAGTTGTTCTAAGCATG
>JBCCHH010000431.1:0-2223 GCA_039028855.1 Pseudomonadota bacterium
GATCGCGCTGTGATTCAGTAAAGCGCATGGCCGAAAGTAATACGGCGACCGCGGCCAGGATCACTGCCGTCAGCGCGGCGACGGCCAGAAAGCGGCGCGCCTGTTCGAGTGCTGCGCCGGTCTGGTTATCGGCCTGGGCGGCGGTAATGATGCGCTGGCGGTTTTGCAGCATGGGCTCGATCTGATTGGCGAAAGTCGCGAGCGCGGCTTCGTCACCGGCGACGAGCATCCGATGCTCCGCGCGCGTGCTGGGGCCGAGCAGACCGCTGGTTTCCAGGTCGACGAGGTTGACCAGCAGTCGCGGCGACAACATGAACGGCCCGCCGCCGCGATCCGGCTCGTAGCTCAGCAGCCGATCGACGATCAGTTCCTGTTCGCCCATGTACACGGTCTGTCCGACTTCCAGCTCGAGTGCGCGCAGGCCGCGCGGTTCGATCCAGGCAGTGCCGGGGGCGGGAATCTGCCGGGTGGTCTGGTCTTCGGCGGTTGCGTTTTGCGACGTCATCAGCATACCGCGCAGCGGATAGCCGGCTTCAACGGCTTTGACATCGAACAGGCTGCTGCTCGAATCGGAAAACAGTACCGTGCTGAGCATGATCATGACGGTCTGTTCGAGCCCGGCTGCATCCGCCCGGGCACCGAATTCAGCCGGCAGCGCGGTGCGGCTGGCGATCACCAGATCGGCCGCCAGTGTTTCGCCGGCCTGCATCTCCAGCGCGCGGCCGACGCGGTCGGTAAACAGACCGACGGCCGACATCGCCGCCGTTGCGATCACCAGACCGGCAATCAGCATCCACAGTGCGCCGGATTGACGCTGGCGCAACAACAGACGCGAAGACAGGCTCAGGCTGTTCATGCGAACTGCGCTGGGCGGTTCGGTCTGGCGTCCGGTTCGATTTCGCCGCTGAGCCGGCCATCGTCCATCGTGACCACGCGCATGCAGCGCTCGGCCAGTTTCAGATCGTGCGTGACCAGCACCAGCGCGGTACCGTGTTCGGCGTTCAGGTCGAATAGCAGATCGGCAATCGCAGCGCCGGTGGTGCGGTCGAGATTGCCGGTCGGCTCATCGGCAAACAGAATGTTGGGCTGGCCGGCAAAGGCTCTGGCAATTGCGACCCGCTGCTGCTCGCCGCCGGAAAGCTGGCGCGGATAGTGTTTGAGCCGGTGGCTCAAGCCGACCTGATCGAGCGCGGTCAGGGCCTGTTCTTTTGGATTCTCGAAGCGTGCGATCTCAAGCGCGAGCATCACGTTTTCGAGTGCGGTCAGGCTGGGCAGCAGGTGAAACGACTGGAACACGAAGCCGACCTGAGCGCGTCTGAGCGCGGCCCGTTCGTCTTCCGTGCGCTCGTTTAAGTCGATGCCGGCCAATTCAATCCGGCCCGTAGTCGGCGTTTCCAGGCCGGCCAGCAAACCCAGCAGTGTGGTCTTGCCTGAACCGGATGCGCCGACAATAGCCAGCGTTTGCCCGGCATTCAGACTGAGCCTGATATCCTTCAGGATCGTTAAACGTCCGCCCGGCGCATCGACTGCAAAACCGACTTCGTCGGCGACAAGAATCGGTGTTTCAGATTGAGCGGCACTTGAATTGGCGCGTAATGAATCCAAATTGTTAGCTGACATGCAAATCCATCGTCCCGTAAAAATCTGTGCGTTATTGCTTATCGTATTCGGTTATTCCAGCGTCTGGCCGGCCGACCGCGTAGTCGTGCTGGGCGACAGTCTTTCAGATGCGTATAGCATGCCGCGTGAATCCGGCTGGGTCTATTTGCTCGATCAAAGCCTGGGCGACGATGTGCAGTTGATTGACGGCAGCATTTCCGGCGATACCTCCAGCGGTGCGCAGGCACGACTTGATGATCTGCTCGAACTGCACCAGCCGCAAGTGCTGATCGTCATTCTGGGTGGCAATGACGGCCTGCGTGGCTTGAGCCCGAATCAGCTGCGAGAAAATCTGGCAGGTATCATCGCAAAAGGCCAGGCGGCGGGCGCTGCAGTCGCACTGATGCAAATTCGGCTGCCGGCCAACCTCGGCCGCCGCTATCTGGATCGGTTCGAAGCCGTATATCCCGAATTGGCCGAGCAGTTCAGTATTCCACTGTGGCCGTTTTTTCTGGAAACCCTGTTCGACCAGCCCGGCATGATGATGGACGATGGCATCCATCCTAGCGAACAGGCGCAGCCGGAGATTGCACGTATCGTTCTTTCCCACCTGAGCGGTATGCC
>JBCCHH010000432.1:0-2215 GCA_039028855.1 Pseudomonadota bacterium
GCCTGGAATGCGTGCAAGCTCCAGATAGCGCTCCGGGAGTGCTTCGATCTGAAGCATGTGGAAGTGCGTATTGAGCGGCTGATGGATTTCAATCGTAATGCCAGCAACTCTCAGTTTGTTCACGATGGCCTCGGCGCTGGCTGCATGAATCAGCGCCATCGTGTGCGAATGGTTGTTGCTGGAGTTGCGGCTTTGTTCGGGTACGCGCATCGCCGGTAACAGTTCGCCGACCCAACGTAGCTGACTGACCGAGCGATTCTCCGTCAGCGTCGAGGCGTTCGCCCAAACAATATAGCTGTATGGATGACGGTACTGGATCGGCTGCATGCCAGCGCCACGCAATTCATCCAGCCATTGGTTTTTGATTGGGCCGTTGAATTGCACCAGGCGAAAATCGGGCTCGGCGTGATTGGCTGAAGTGTCCCATTCCGAGCGGTTTTCCAGCGTGGCTGTCTTGGGGTCGAGCGTTTGCCCGGCAAAATCTATGGCGAACGGATTCTCAATCCGCTCGATTCGCTGCCCTGCAGATCGGGCCAGGGCCTGATCCGGCATCCAGATGAAGCTGCCGTAGTCAATGGCCTCATCCGGTAACTGTTGGCGAAATTCAGCGCTGGGCTTGTGAATTTTGATCCAGATTGGGTTGGCGTCGCTGGTCTCAGCCATTGCGCCGGGGCAAGAAAACGACATGACAGCGAGGCTCAGGCAAGTAACTGCCAGAGATCTTTGCAATAACGATTGCATGAATGAAGCCTTATTCTGGGGTGGTGTAACGATAATCCATGCGGGTATACAGCTTTCTTTTCCAATGTAGCTCAGTCGCGAAGCGATTGCAAATCAGTCGGATCGCCCCGAATCGCTTGGTTCGCACACACCCGAACCCCACCCTTTGGGTACGTTGACTGTTTTTGGGATAGTGCGATGCGAATGGATAAATTAACGGCCAAGTTTCAGCAGGCGCTAGGTGATGCGCAGAGCCTGGCGCTGGGCTTGGATCATGCCATGCTCGAGCCCGAGCATGTCATGGTTGCGCTGCTCGATCAGCAGGGCGGTGGCATGCGTGGCTTGTTGACTCAGGCCGGTGCCAATGTCGCTGCACTGCGTTCGCGTCTGGGCGAAAAGCTCGACGCGCTGCCGAAAGTTTCGGGCGATCAGGCCGGGCAGGTCAATCTTTCCAACGATTTGAGCCGCGTACTGAACCTGACTGACAAGATCGCGCAGAAACGCGGCGATGGCTACATTGCGTCGGAACTGTTCGTGCTGGCTACGCTGGAGGCGAAAATCGGCCTGAGCGAACTGCTGCATCAGACCGGCGTGACTCAAAACGGGGTCGAGCAGGCGATTGAAAACGTACGTGGCGGCGAAGCGGTGGACGATCCGAACGCGGAAGACACGCGCGAAGCTTTGAACAAGTACACGATTGATCTGACCGAGCGGGCCGAGCAGTCGCGACTCGATCCGGTCATTGGCCGCGACGAGGAAATCCGCCGCGCGATTCAGGTGCTGCAACGCCGGACCAAGAACAATCCGGTGCTGATCGGGGAACCTGGCGTCGGCAAGACCGCCATTGTTGAAGGTTTAGCCCAGCGCATCGTGAATGGTGAAGTGCCCGAGGGCCTGAAAAACAAACGTGTGCTATCGCTTGATCTGGGTGCGCTGCTGGCCGGTGCGAAATTCCGTGGCGATTTTGAAGAGCGGCTCAAGGCGGTATTGAACGATCTGAACAAGCAGCAAGGGCAGGTCATCCTGTTTATCGACGAAATTCACACCATGGTCGGTGCCGGCAAGGCCGAGGGCTCAATGGATGCAGGCAATATGCTCAAGCCTGCGTTGGCCCGCGGTGAGTTGCACTGCATTGGCGCGACCACGCTCGATGAATACCGGGAGAACATCGAAAAAGACGCCGCGCTTGAACGCCGTTTCCAGAAAGTGCTGGTCGGCGAGCCTTCGGTGGAAGACACGATTGCGATTCTGCGCGGTCTGCAGGAGCGTTATGAAGTGCATCACGGTGTCGATATCACTGACCCTGCATTAGTCGCCGCGGCAACCCTGTCCAATCGCTACATCACCGATCGTCAGTTGCCAGACAAGGCGATTGGTGATGTAGCGATTGGACAGGGTTGCCGCGGCGACTAATGCAGGGTCAGTGATATCGACACCGTGATGCACTTCATAACGCTCCTGCAGACCGCGCAGAATCGCAATCGTGTCTTCCACC
>JBCCHH010000433.1:0-2210 GCA_039028855.1 Pseudomonadota bacterium
AGTTGATTCTCGATCACAATCAGCGCCCGCGGCGCACCATCCGCATCGTGTTGTTCGGCGCCGAAGAGGTCGGGCTGCTCGGCGCACGGGCCTATGCCAATGCGCGGGCCGAAGACAGTACGCTGGCCAATCACATGATCGGCTCGGAAAGCGATCTCGGCGCACGCAAGGTCTGGCGCCTGAGCTCCGACGTGGCTGAACACGCCTATCCGTTCTTTGATGCGATACAGCACGAGATGCAACACCTGGGCATTCTGCGTGGGCCGAATTCCGGTAGCGGTGGGCCGGACATGATCCCGCTGCAGCAAATGGGCATGCCCGTCGCGCGTTTGAATCAAGATGGCGAAGACATGTTCGAATTCCATCACACGCCGAACGATACGTTCGACAAAATTGTGCCGGAGGAAATGGCCCAGAACGTGGCGGCCTGGGCGATGTTCACCTGGTTATTGGCCGACACGGATCTGGACTTTCGCGAGCCGGCGCAATCCAGCGCCAGCGATTGATCAGGGCTGCAGTTCCAGCGTCATCACAATCGGCAGGTGGTCGGAAACGCCTTCGCGCTGTTCCAGGTCAAAGCGATTAGGAGTGCCGTCGGCGTTGATCTGACCCGGATAGGCCGTAACCACTTCGACGGATTCCACGTCCAGCACCCAGTCGCTCGCGTCCGACGGCGAGAACAGAATCATGTCGAGAAACGACCACGATTGGCCTGTGAACCAATAGTTCGTGCCTTTGCAGCCATCGCAGCCGACTTCGTGCGCAACGGTCCAGTACGGCCGAACCATGTCGTCCATGATGGTCGTATCGTCTTTTTCGCGCTGCGGCGTATTGAAATCGCCGGCGGCGAATACCGGGCGGTCGCCTGGTAGCTGATCGCGCACGCGGTTCAGATGCTCATAGGCAATCCAGCGCATTTCAATCGGATGAAACGGCGCAGGAAAGTGCACGGAAAAACCGGTGAGCACCGTGCCGTCCGGTAGTTCAAAATCGGCCTGAAGCACACCGCGCGTATCCTGCGCGCCTTCAGGGAAGGCCGACATGTCGAGTGGATGCAGCACGGCCTCGTCGACCAGTGGCAGCCGCGACAGAAAGGCGACGTCGATGCCGCGGTCGTCGATACCTTCGATCAGGATCGGCTCCAGGTAGCCGGCGGGGCTCAGGTAGTCACGACGCAGTCGGTCGAGAATGTCGATGTTTTCCACTTCCTGCAGCGCGATGATGTCCGGGCCGAGGCCGTTGTTGTAGGCCAATATGGTTTTGCCCAGTTGCTCAAGCTTGAAGCGCAATGCGTCTTCGCTCCAGTCCAGATACAGGCAGTCCTCCCGCCAGCGATCGACTTCGATCAGATTGCAGGCCGTAATATGCGCCGGGTCGGATTTGGTCGTCGCAGGCAGATAGGTCGCGTCATTCTTGCCCGGATCGTCTTTGGTGTCGAACAGGTTCTCGACATTGAAAGCCATGATGCTGACGCGAGGGCGTTCGGATTCGGACGCAACTGCGCTCACGTCATCGGCCGGACCCTGCTCGTTCTCGCTCGATGAACAGGCGGCCAGCGCCAAAAACACTACAAGGCTCAAAAAAACTCTCATACGGTATCTCGGTTGGGGTTGAAAAACCAAAGCCCACGCGGAAGCTCGCAACGGGCAGATTCAGTGCGGTACTTATTCTATGCGATCAGTCCGAATTGAGCAGCGCTCGGATGGCTTCGACGCGCGCACGGTTGACCCCCATATCCGAATAGCCCACGCGTGAGGCCGAACGCACGTGCACGGCGTCCTCGGCAAGACGAAACTCCACGTCATCGGTGAATTTGAAAACGCTCGACTTGAATTCAGCCGAAAGGTACTCGCTTTCTTGTCGAGTGACGGTGCCGCCGAGTTCCTCGATGACCGCTGGGATCTGCCGCCAGGCATTGGCCTGGAACGGGATTACCCGCTGGTCCTGCGACGTGTTGATTTCACTGGAAACGCAGTTCGGTGCAGACGGACAGCTAGCCAGATGACCTTCATTCAATCCTGGCGCGGCTCCGGAGCGGGATTTTTGACCGAGGTAGAACAGCCCGCCGGCACCGGCAATGACCAACAACAAGAGTACGAGTACGACGGTTTTCATCTTGTCACCGTAGCATAAGCCGCTTAGACGCTACATTTAAATTTGAATCCTCAGAGTTTTAAGCATTAATCCAAAGAACAAGACATAGCTTTAAT
>JBCCHH010000434.1:0-2208 GCA_039028855.1 Pseudomonadota bacterium
CCGGTTTGACGATTGCCATTCCAAGTTTTTTCTTCTATCGCTATTTCCGCGGCAAGGTGCGCGCCTATGTTGTGGCGATGGAGCAGCAGGCCCTGCAGTTGATTCATTCGATCGAACACGGCAACCGCGAACGCCGGCGTCAGGAAATGGGCTGGGGGTGAGCGAAGTATGCAACTGCAAGCCGACCAGGACGAAGAACCCGATATCAACTTAACCTCGTTGATTGACGTGGTATTCCTGCTGCTGATTTTTTTTATGGTCTCATCGACCTTTGAGCGCCAGGCACTAATGCGGGTAGAGTTGCCGCAGGCGGCAACGGCTGAGCAGCAGAATCTGCCGGAGCGCATCGAGTTGGTGATTACCGCCGAAGGCGATTATTTCGTTGGCGATCAACTGCTGGTTGATCAACGCAAGGCGACGCTGGAATTAGCCCTGAGTCAGGCGTTTCAAAGCCAGCCCGATGCCGTACTCGTGATTCGCGGCGATGCGCAAACCGATCACGGTCTCGTAGTGCGTGCAATGGATGCGGCCGCAGCACAGGGCATTACGCGGCTGAGCATTGCTACGGTAACTGAACCGGCTGAGTCCAGCGCAACGCCGTGAGTGGGCAAGAGCGTTTGCACATTGGCGCAAGTATGGACGAAATTACGCGCACCGGGCCGATCTATCGACGTCTGCTTGGTTTCCTCAAAGACCATAAGCTGATCTGCGCGCTGGCGCTATTAGCGGTCGTGCTGGACGCGCTGGGCCAGGCGCTGTTTGTCTATCTGCTGCGGCCGCTGATTGACGATACGCTTGTTGCTGATACGCCTGAACTGGGCCTGATGCTACCGGGGCTTGTGATGCTGGCCGTGGTGATCCGCGTGATCGGCAACTTCGGTGGCATCTACGGCATGGAATGGCTGGGTCGTCGCCTGATTGCCAATCTTCGTCGCGATTTATTCGCGCGTTATCTGGTTATGCCCGTGGCTGAATTCGATCGCGAGGGTTCGGGCCGCATGATCTCGCGCCTGACCTACAACACCGAGCAGGTGGCTCAGGCCGCGACCACGGCATTGATCGGCATCGTGCGCGATAGCGCGATTGTACTGGCCTTGCTCGGCGTGATGTTGATTCAATCCTGGCGCTTGACGCTGACCATGCTGCTGTTACTGCCGGTGGTTGCATTTGTCGTATTTGTGGTCAGTCGTCAGTTCCGGCGCATCTCGCGCAATATTCAGGATTCGATGGGTGAGGTTACGCAACGCACCGAGCAGATCGTGCAGGGCCAGGAAGTCGTGCGCGTGTTTGACGGTGTCGAGCAAGAAAACCGTACGTTTGCCGATGTGAATGAATCGAATCGAAGGCTGCACCTGCGCCTGCGTGCGACACAATTGCTTTCATCATCATTGATTCAGTTGGTCTCAGGTATCGCGGTTGTGATTCTGCTGCTGATCGCCAGCAGCCAGTTTCTGCGCGCCGAGGTTTCGCCGGGCGTTTTTATGTCGGTGCTGGCCGCAATGGTGGCGAGTATTCCGCCGCTGAAGCGCTTGACCAATGTGCATCTGCTGATTCAAAAAGGTGTGGCCGCAGCCGAGAGTATCTTCGAGACGATGGACGGCCCGGCAGAGCCGGACGAGGGTTCGCTCAAAGCTGACGAAATTCAGGGTCGACTGGAGCTGCGTGGAGTCTCGTTTCACTATCCCGATAGCGATCAGGCGGTGCTTGAAGCGATTAATCTGACACTTACGCCGGGTAGTGTAACCGCGCTGGTCGGTCGTTCCGGTTCGGGCAAGACCACCATTGCACGGTTATTGCCGCGTTTCTATCAGCCGAGTGCGGGGCAGATTCTGCTCGATGGTCGCGATTTGCAGGAGTATCGTCTGCAGTCGCTGCGCCATCAGGTTGCTCTGGTCGGCCAGGACGTGGTGCTGTTCAACGATACGATTCTGGCCAACATTGGCTATGGTGCGCTGGCCGATTGCAGTCGTGCGCAGATTGAACAGGCCGCGCGCGATGCCAATGCTTGGGAATTCATTCGGGCTTTGCCGAACGGGCTGGATACGCGGCTCGGTCAGAACAGCGATGGTGAGGTTGGTGCACAGCTTTCGGGCGGTCAGCGTCAGCGTATTGCCATTGCGCGTGCGCTGCTTAAAGATGCGCCGCTGCTGGTTCTGGATGAAGCCACCTCGGCGCTGGATGCCGAATCCGAACAGGCCGTGCAGCAGG
>JBCCHH010000435.1:0-2206 GCA_039028855.1 Pseudomonadota bacterium
GGAAAACGGTCATGCACTGGCCGAGAAATTCATCGACGACAAACGCGTCGCACTGATGTCGTTTACCGGTTCCAGCCAGGTCGGCCGCACCGTCGGCGAACGTGTGTCGGCGCGAATGGGCAAAAGCCTGCTCGAGTTGGGCGGCAACAATGCAATGATCATCGACGAAACCGCCGATCTGAAACTGGCCATTCCGGCCATCGTGTTCGGCGCGGTCGGCACGGCCGGTCAGCGCTGTACGTCCACGCGCCGATTGTTCCTGCATGAATCGATTGCCGATGACGTGATCGAAAAACTCGTTGCAGCCTACGGTCAGGTGCGCATTGGCGATCCTTTGGATGCCGACACGCTGATGGGCCCGCTAACCGACGAAGCGGCCATCCAGCGCTACATGGACGCAATCGAGAAAGCCAAGGCGGCCGGCGGTGAACTGCTGACCGGCGGCCATCGCGTCGATCGCGATGGCTACTTCGTTGAGCCGGCCATTATCCGCGCCGAGAACCACTGGGACATCGTGCAGGAAGAAACCTTCGCGCCGATCCTGTACGTGATGACCTATTCCGACCTGGAAGACGCCGTGGCCATGCACAACGACGTGCGTCAGGGCCTGTCCTCGTCGATCTTCACCACCGACGTGCGCAACGCCGAATATTTCCTCGGTCATCTGGGCTCGGACTGCGGCATTGCGAACGTCAATATCGGTACCTCGGGCGCGGAAATCGGCGGCGCGTTCGGCGGCGAGAAAGAAACCGGCGGCGGCCGCGAATCGGGTTCCGATTCCTGGCAGGCCTATATGCGTCGCCAAACCAATACCATCAACTACTCGTCCGATCTGCCGCTGGCTCAGGGCATCAAGTTTGATTTGTAAATGAATACACCACGCAAAACCAATACACTAGCCATTGTCAGCCTAGTATTTGGCATTCTCGGCTGGACGGCCCTGCCCCTGATTGGCAGTATTGTGGCCGTTATTACCGGCCACATGGCGCGCAATGCCATTCGCCTGTCGAATGGCCTCGAAGATGGCGAAGGCTTGGCAATCACTGGGCTGGTGCTCGGTTGGATTGCAGTTGGCATCACTTTGCTGATTATCGCTCTTGTGATCCTGATAGTGATGTTTGGTGCGGCTGCGTAAATCTAGTTCAACGGGTTACGGCTGGATTTAAGTGGTCATTATTTGCCCATGAGTTGGTTTTACTCATTCGCGCGCTCTGGGCTGTTCTGCCTGCCACCGGAAACTGCGCATGATGTCGCGCTGAATGCGCTGGCCGCTGGTCGGTTTTTACTCCGGCCAGTCAAGCATCCGGCAAAACCGATTGAATGCCTCGGCCTGGAATTCGACAACGCCGTCGGTCTGGCCGCAGGGCTGGATAAAAACGGCGACTACATCGACGCGCTGGCCGCGCTTGGCTTCGGCTTCATTGAAGTCGGCACCGTCACGCCGAAGCCGCAGTCCGGCAACGCCAAGCCACGCATGTTTCGCCTGCCCGAGCACCAGGCGCTCATCAATCGTCTGGGCTTCAACAACAAAGGCGTGGATCATCTGGTCGAACAACTGAAAAAACGGACCTTCAAAGGCCCGGTCGGGGCGAACATCGGCAAGCAGAAAGAAACCCCGGTCGAGCGCGCGGCTGAGGACTACGTGCACTGCCTGGAGCGCGTGTATCCGCACTGCGACTATGTCACGGTCAATATCTCGTCGCCGAATACCGCCAACCTGCGCGAACTGCAGGATACCGGCGCGCTGCGCGAACTGATTGACGAACTGTTGACCTGCCGCAACCACCTGCATCAGACGCACGATCTGCAGCGCCCGATACTGATCAAGATCGCGCCCGACTGGCATGAATCCGCTTTGATCGCATCGCTGGAAGTCATCGGCGAATCGGATATCGACGGCCTGATCACGACCAATACCACGCTCGATCGCAACGCGGTCGCCGGCCATGATCATGCTGAAGAAAGCGGCGGCCTGAGCGGCGCACCGCTGAAACCAGCCGCGAATCACGTGCTGAAACAGGCCCACAAAGTGCTCGGCGCAGAGTTTCCAATCATCGGGCTCGGCGGCATTATGAACGGCGATGATGCGCGCGAAAAACTCGAAGCCGGCGCCGATCTGATCCAGATCTACACTGGCCTGATCTATCGCGGACCGGCACTCGTGCAGCAATGCATTGAAGCTGCGGCGGATTACGCACAGCGCTCA
>JBCCHH010000436.1:0-2204 GCA_039028855.1 Pseudomonadota bacterium
AACGCTTCAGGTTGAATGCGATCATCTCGCGAATGGCCTGATCGTCTTCGACCACCAACACTTTCTTGTCCATCGACTTGCTCACGGGTTATTTCCGGTATTTCAACAATGCGATATGAAAACATTATGACAGCATGACCTACGCCTGACAGATCGTTTCAATAGCCTGGGCCGCGCATACATCTAGCATCTGGCAAGATCGTCCATAAAACCAGATCAACGATACCGTGCCTGCATTGACTGGATCATATTGCGAACTTGTTGTCGCAGTTCCGGCGGTGACAGCACTTCAACGTCGTTGCCATAGCGCAATACGTCCATGATCAGTTCCCGACTCGAGCCATACGGCAGTTTCAGCAACAGTTGGCCATCATCCAGCAGTTTCTGCCGCTGCTCAGGGTGCCACTGCTCCTCGGCTGCCCAACGTGCAGCTTCGGCGGAAAACTTGAGCTCGGCGGTATGTTCGGCCGGCCCGGAAAAGATGCCGTAGGCCTGATCAAAGTGTTCACGTAAATCATCACTGCTGATACTGTCGGCCGGCTGATCCAGCGACTCAAGCTTCTGAATACGCTCAACGGCAAAGCTGCGCAAGCCTTCGGCACGATGACACCAGGCATCCAGATACCAACGATCGCGATACGCGGTCAGACGCTGCGGCGAGACTTCACGCTCACTAATATCGTCGCGGCGACGTCCGTGATAGCGAATTGACAAGCGCTGACGCCGAAACAGTGCCTTGAGCAGATCTTCGAATAAGCGCCCCGGCACCGGCCGCCCGGCATCGTGGCGAATATGGATGCGCTCGGGATGGGCGGAAAAGTCGATGCCTTCCTGATCGATCAACTGCGACATACGCTGCTGCAGTACGTCAAGCTCTTCCTGCAGCAGACCGGGCTGCACATTGGCCAGAATCTGACGCGCAGTCAACAGCGCCTGTAATTCTTCGGGGCTGATCCACATACCCGGCAACTCAAACGTGCCGGCCAGGCTCCGGTCATAAAAATAATGCCGCGTCTCCGGGTGCTGCTCAAGCGGCGCGCCGAGCACGTCGCGTAACTCGGCAATCAGGCGATACAGCGTAGCCTGGCTGCAGCCCAATTCGTCCATCATCGCCTGGCGCGAGATCGGCGTGCGTCGCTGGCGCAGAATATCGTGCAGATGATAGAGTTTTTCGCGCCGCGACATGGCCTGAGGCGGTTTACGACTGACAGTTCTGACAGTGACCGTAGACTTCGATCACCTGACGCTGCGGCTCGAAACCAGCCGCAGCCGCATGTTTGGCCAACTCGTCACTGAGCCGTTGATCAGGGATTTCAGTCACCGCTTCGCAGTTGTCGCAAATCAGAAAATAGCCCTGATGCCGGTCTTCTGGATGAAAACAACTGACGAAGGCGTTCAGCGTTTCGAGCCGGTGGATAAAGTGATGTTCGAGCAGAAACTCCAGCGCGCGATACACAGTTGGCGGCGCAGCCGATGGCTGCTCAGTCTTGAGCCGATCGAGCAGATCGTAGGCTTTGACCGGGCCACCGGCTTCAAGCACCAGCTCGAGTACACGGCGACGGGTTGGCGTCAGGCGCAGGCCGTCTTTCTCACAGCGCTGCTCGACTTCGTGTATGACTCGTTGTTGCATATCGAAAGTGTACCGCAGCGTGTTTAATGATCGCCAGCCGCAGCCGCGCGTTCTGCGATGAACGCCAGCGCCTGATCGATACGCGCCAATGTGCGTTCACGACCGACCAACCAAAGAGTTTGATCGATCGACGGTGAACGGCCATGGCCCATCAGCGCCACGCGCAGCGGCTGGCCGATCTTGCCCATGCCGACTGCCAACTCAGCGGCGGTGTTTTCAACCGCGCTGGACAACGACTCTATCGTCCAATCGCAGTTCGCCAGGGCCTGTCGAATGGCTTTGAGCGGCGCTTCGGCCACAGGACGCAGATTCTTCTTGGCTGCAGCGGCGTCGAAATGCTCGAAATCCTGATAGAACGCGCGGCTTTGCTCAGCCAAGTCAGTCAGCGTTTCAAACCGCTCACGCTGCACGGACAGCAAATTTGTCAACGATGGACCGGCATCTGGATTGAGGCCGATTCGCTGCAGATGCCAATCCAGCTCCGGCAGGATGGTTTCATCAGGCGCGTTTTTCAGGTAATGCTGATTCAGCCAGTTGAGCTTTTCAGTATCAAAACGCGCCGCCTTGCGGTTGA
>JBCCHH010000437.1:0-2197 GCA_039028855.1 Pseudomonadota bacterium
AGCGACACTAGTGACGGATCGCTCGCACAGGCACGCCTGCTGGCGAACTGGAACCTGCTCGATCTCGACCCGGCCGGGTTGGCAACGACCCGGCCAATTTTTGTTTGTCTGAATGCAGTTGCTGTGGTTACAGCCAGCGCTCGTACCAGCGCACGCCGGGGTGGTCGCTACCCAGAATATCGGCCAGATCGTTGCGGGCACGATCCAGTTCGGCTGCGGCCTGATCGGAACCTTGCACAAACTCCGCCGTAGCCACCAGTGCACGTGCTTCAATTGTTTCCCAACTCGTATTTGCGATTAATTCCTCACGCAGGGCCAGGCACCGCTGAGCCGATTCCAGTGCGGCTGTCGGATTGTTTGCATGCAGTTCGTATTTGGCCCGTTCACACAAGGCCTGAGCCAGAAAACGATTCGACTGTGGTTGCAGAGATTCGAGTTTTTCGATCACCGACTGTAGCTGTTCACGGTTGCTTTGCCTTGATGCCTGCTGCAGCCATTCGATTTGAGCATCTTGTTCGGCGCGTGAACGGATGATCGCCTGTTGCGTACGTGCGATCTGGGTGAACAAATGATCTTCACCCAATTTTTCGCTGAATAATCGTTCGGCCTCATTGGCACCATCGAAGGCTGCCTGATAATGACCTGCTGATTGATCAACCCGTGTACGCACCAGCAGCGCCCGGGCAAAGTTGACGGTCTGTGCACCCTCGAAGCGCTGGATCAGCTCAATGCCCTGTTCGACCGATTCACGAGCAGCTTCCAACTCATTGCGCTGACTCAGTAACGTGCTCAGGTTCAGATGTGCGGCACCAAGAGCGCCAGATTCGCCAAAGCGACGGCTGCGGCGTTCGATCGCTTCGCGATAGAGTGGCTCGGCCTGGTCCAGTTCACCCTGTTGATGCAGCAGGCTGGCCAGATTGGTCATGATGGTAATGGCGCTGGAGCTATCTTCCTGGCCCATGCCACGCCAGTTATCGAGTGCGGCCTCCAGAAATGGCATCGCTTCGTCGCCGCGGCCTGCATAAATTAGGGTGGCAGCCATATTGTTTTCGATCGTAGCGAGAATTCGTGACGGTGGTTGCTCGACTTCGCGAGCAATATCCAGTGCCTGTTCAAACGTTGCGATGGCCTCATCCCAACGTCCCAGTCCACGCAATGCCTGGCCACGAACACCGGTGATGTCGGCAATGCGGGAGCGGTTGTCAGCCGGGTGATTGGTAAGCAATTTCAGTGATTCATCAACCAGATCCAGGGCCTGCTGTGACTCACCCTGGCGCAGCCGAATCTGTGCCAGATCAGCCTTGACTACGGCGCGCAGCAAATCCGGGCTGCTGGCCGAAGCGGGGTCATTGACGAAGTTGCTGAGCAGTGGATCGGCTGCGGCAATATCGTCCATCGCAATGTAGACTTCGCCCAAAAATGCGCGCACAGCGGCCAGAATTTCTGGGTCATCGACATGTAGTTCTTCGGCTAGTCGTACGCTTTCGGCCAGCAGTTCGCGTGCACTGATGTCTTCGTCATCAATGCTTTGTCCGGCTTCGCGAAACAGCAGGGTCAGCTGTTCGCGGATCAAGCTGGCGCGCTCTGCCTCGAATCGGGCAAGGTCGCGTTCGGCGCGCACAATGCGTTCCTGCCAGGCCAGTCCCGCTGTACCGGCGACAATGCTGATCACAGCCAGGCTGGCGGCCGCAGCGGCCAGCTTATGGCGCTGAGCCCACAGTGCCAGCCGTGCCGGAGCGGAATAGTGCCGTACTGAGACCGGACGTTGTGCGACCAGTGCCTGTACATCGCTGATCAGCTCCGAAACCGAGCTGTAGCGATCGGCCGGATTCATTGCGGTGGCATGCTGAATGATCGCACATGCTGTCTGAGCGCGGGCAATCTTGATCTGTGTGGGTTTGAGTGCTTGCCTTACATCACCGATTTCACCGGTCAGCAACCAGCGCAGCAGCATGCCCAGGGCGTAAATGTCGGACTGGGTTGAGACCGGCTCGCCTGCCAATTGCTCAGGTGCAGCATAGGCCGGCGTCAGCGCCAGCGTTTGCCGATCGATGGATTCATTGCTGTCGGTCAGCAGTCGGGCGACGCCGAAATCGAGCAGGCGGACACGATCATTGGCCATCATGCGAATGTTTGAGGGTTTGATGTCGCCATGCACGACGCGTCGCTGATGGGCATGGTTGACGGCGCTGGCGAC
>JBCCHH010000438.1:0-2196 GCA_039028855.1 Pseudomonadota bacterium
CGCAAGCGCCGGACTGGCGCCAGCAGATTCGCGAAGGCTGGCGCACGCCGCTGGCACTGCTTCAGCATTTACAGATTCAGCCCGATCGGGTCGATTGCGCAGTCGATACGCCGTTTCCGATGCGCGTACCGCGTGCATTCAGCAACCGCATGCAAATCGCCAATCCAGCCGATCCGCTGCTGCGGCAGGTGCTGCCACTCAAGGCCGAGAACGATCATGTAGCAGGCTTTTGCAACGACCCGGTCGGCGATATCGACAGCCGCCCGGCGCGCGGGCTGCTGCACAAGTATCACGGCCGAGCGCTGCTGATCACGACCGGCGCCTGCGCCATTCACTGCCGCTACTGCTTTCGGCGCGAGTTTCCATATGCTGCCGAACACGCCTCGCCCGCCCATTGGCAGGCTGCAATTGACTACATCGCAGACCATTCGGACATCAGCGAAGTCATCCTTTCCGGCGGCGATCCGTGGATGCTCGGCAACGAGCGTCTGCATGAGCTGACTGAGACTCTCAAACCAATCCAACACATCCAGCGCCTGCGCATCCACACGCGCATGCCGATTACGCTGCCCGATCGAGTCAATCCGGGCCTGCTCGCATGGCTGGGTTCATTGCCGTGGCAGAAGATCGTCGTTGTGCATGCCAATCATGCGAACGAATTTGATTCAGACGTTGCCGCAGCACTTAAGCGGCTCAAAAACGTCGATGTCACTGTGTTCAACCAGGCTGTACTGCTCGACGGCGTAAATAACGAGGTCGATGCGCTGTGCGATCTAATGCAGACCGGCTTTGCCGCCGGTGCGATTCCCTACTACCTGCACTTACTCGATCGCGTCCACGGCAGCGCGCATTTTGAAGTCAATCAACGGCAAGCGCTTGAACTGATGCTGGCCTTACGCAAACGCCTGTCGGGCTATCTGGTGCCTCGCCTGGTGCGTGAACAGGCGGGAGCAGCCTATAAGCTGCCGGTGTTTTGAATAAGAAATTTTGCATGATCATCGCAGCTTTTCCGTTCACCTTGGCTATGTAAGGCTTGCTGCCTGTTCAAATACGATTTCAATTGAGAACACATCATGCGTGACTCCTGGCCACTGCTACAGCAGACCGATTTCCCTGCAATCAAGCGCCGTTCGCTGACGACGCTGCAAATGAACCTGGGTTATTTATGCAACCTGGCCTGTATTCATTGCCACGTCAACGCCGGTCCGAACCGGACCGAGCTGATGGACCAGGAAACGATGCAACTGGCGCTGGACGTGGCCGATCGGTATGCCGTCGAAACGCTGGACCTGACCGGCGGCTCGCCCGAGATGAATCCGCATTTTCGCTGGCTGGTCGAGCAGGCGCGTACTGCCGGCATTCACGTGATGGACCGGCTCAATCCGACCATCATGCTGGAGCCCGGCTATGAGTGGGTCGGCTCGTTTCTGGCCGAACAAAGAATCGAGATTGTAGCGTCAATGCCTTGTTATTCCAAAGAAAATGTTGACGCACAGCGTGGTAACGGCGTGTTCGAGTCCTCCATTAAGGCTTTGCAGCAATTGAATGAACTGGGCTATGCAAAAGCTGACAACGGGCTGATCATCAATCTGGTCTACAATCCGCTCGGCCCGACGCTGCCGCCGAACCAGAGCGAACTGGAAGCCGATTACAAGCAGTTGTTGATGGACGAGTTCGGGATTCGCTTCAACCAACTCTACACGCTGGCCAACATGCCGATTCAGCGCTTTGGCGCGATTCTGCTGGCCAAGGGCGAATTCGAAAACTACATGACGCTGCTGAAAGACAGCTATCGCCGCGAAAACCTGCAGGGCGTGATGTGCCGCGAACTAATCAGCGTCGATTACCAGGGCTATATCTACGATTGCGATTTCAACCAGATGCTCAAACTGTCACTACACATGTTTGAACAATCGGCTGATCAAGACCGGCCGCATCTACGCGACCTACTGACTGCCGCCGAGCTACCCAGCACAATCCGAATCGCCAACCACTGCTATGGCTGTACCGCAGGCCAGGGCTCAAGCTGTGGCGGCGCGCTGACAAGCTAAACCTCCGGCCTCGAGTCTTTGCAGAGCTCCGCCTGAATACCTCGGTTTCGATGCAGTTCGCGTATCTGCACGCCCTGGATGATGTCAAACAAGGCATGAAACAGCATGGGCAGCCAGATGGAACCACTGGCCACGAACACGACCG
>JBCCHH010000439.1:0-2194 GCA_039028855.1 Pseudomonadota bacterium
CTTGGCGATTTCGGGCTGATGCAGGCCAAAATCGGCGATATGTACACCGCGCTGCAGTGTTCGCGCGGCCTGGCCTATCAAGTTGCGCAGAGTTTCGATGCCGGCGACAAATCGCGCATCGATACCGCCGCCTGCCTGCTCAATGCTTCGACCAACGCCGTACAGGTTGCGCTCGAAGCCATTCAGGCGCTCGGCGGTAACGGCTATATCAACGAATACCCGACTGGCCGATTGCTGCGCGATGCCAAGCTGTACGACATCGGTGCCGGCACCAATGAAATTCGCCGGATGTTGATTGGACGTGAACTTGTGCATGAAAGAGATTGATAAATAAAGATTTTGTTACCTGATTAATACTCTATTTTCAGTTGTCACAACCCAATCCAGCTCAAAGCCGGTAAGCTTGCGCTTGTGTAAACCCGAACTGAAACCGTATCCATGACGTTTGAAATTGCGCTGGTTTTCGTCATCGTTGCAGGCGCGCTGTATCTGTTTGCGAGCGAGAAACTGCCGCTGGATGTCACCGCGCTGTTGATTCTAGTCACGGTAATGGCTATTCCGCTGCTGTTCCACTCGGAATGGCTGATGGAACGCGGTATTGATCTGAAATCGGCCTTCCCGACTGTCAGTGAAAGCCTTTCGGGTTTATCGAGCACGGCGACGGTAACGGTGCTGTGCATGTTTATTCTGTCGGCCGGTATTCAGCGTTCGGGGCTGATTCATGTGGTCGGCAAGCGCATTTTTCCGCTGGTCGGCAACTCTGAAATTCGGCAGATTCTCGTCATTGGTGTGCTGGTCGGGCTAGTGTCTGGCTTTATCAACAACACCGCAGCCGTTGCCATTGCCATCCCACTTGTGCTCGATATGGCGCGGCGCAGCGGGCTCAAGGCTTCGAGAGTGCTGCTGCCGGTCAGCTTCTTCGGCATGCTCGGCGGCACGCTGACCTTGATCGGTACTTCGACCAACATCCTGGCCTCCTCGATTCTGGCCGACGTACCTTCCGTTGGGCGTGAGCTGTCGATGTTTGAATTCACGCACCTGGGCCTGATTGTGCTTGGCACCGGTCTGATCTATTTCCTGACGGTTGGCCGATTATTACTGCCGAAATCCGACGCCAAGGCCATCACTCATCAGGACGATGAATCGTTCGTGATCGAAATTGGTGTGCCGAACGGCAGCCCACTCATTAAACAGTCGCTCGAAGACAGCAAGTTCGAAGCGCATTCCGGCGTTGATGTACTCAAACTCACGCGTGGTGAAAAAACCTGGATCAAACGCGCGCGCAGCACTGAAATTGAGGCCGATGACATCATCATGGTGCGCGCCAACGTGCGCCAGATCATGGATCTGATCAAGGAAGCCTGGGTAGACGTGCTTTCGGATTTCGGCGACCTACGCAAAGCGCGCAGCGATGGTCAGTTGGTGCCGATTCTGCTGCGCAACCGCGGTTTATTCAACGGTCGCACCACCCGTGCAGTTGATTTCTGGAAACGCTACCAGGCACGCTTGATTGGCCTGGATACCCAGAGCGTTCGCTCAAGGCGACTCGAACAAGAAAAGCTGCATGTGGGTGAAATTGTGCTGCTCGAAATCTCTAAAACGGCCCTGCCGCGACTGCAGCGCAATACGGATGTCGTCATCATGGAAAAGTATGAAGACGATTTCGACACCAAGCGCATGCTGATTGCCGGCAGCATTGTCGCCGCCGTCGTGTTGCTGGCTGCCGCAACTCCGATGCCGATTGTGCTAACCGCTATTTCAGGCGTGATTGCCATGGTTGTGACCGGCTGCATCTCCAAGGACGAGATGTACGGCGATGTTTCCTGGGACGTGATTTTTCTTCTAGCTGGCGTCATTCCGCTTGGGATCGCCATGACCAAATCGGGCGCGGCTGAGTGGCTTAGTTCGCTGCTGGCGATGCACGCTGGTGATCTTCATCCTGTGTTCTTACTGATGGCGCTGTATTTGATCACCACTGTTTTGACTGAAATGGTCAGCAATAATGCCTCGGTGGTGATACTTGTGCCTGTTGCAATATCGCTGGGCGAGCTGCTCGGTATCAACCCGATTCCACTCACGATCGCCGTCATGTTTGCGGCCTCAACAAGCTTCTTAACACCCGTTGGCTACCAGACCAACACCATGATTTATGGTACTGGTGTTCTTCGATTTACTGACCTTGGCAAAGTCAGTA
>JBCCHH010000440.1:0-2187 GCA_039028855.1 Pseudomonadota bacterium
AAAAATATATATAAAATGAATGATATATTGCAATTTCGTGCGGCGAGTTGCCAACAGCTAGGCGCAGCCGGTTTGATATTGCGGCAATAAAGTGCAGTAGGTGCAGACTGAAAATTATCGGTATTGAATGTGCCCCTGAATGCACGCCACGCATTGAATACGTTCAGCCTATGCTAAAGCATGCCCGCCAGAAAAGGCATTTATTTTCGCTTGTCGTGCCAGATCATCGGGTTGCCTTGGATATTGAACGCATGTCGAATCTCATCGGTTTTAAAGTCCGACATTTGCGCGCCCCGCATGCCGGGAAATACCAGATCACGTACACCGACTATTGTCGGTGGCGTCACCGTTGTGCGGGATGAACAGGTGATCGCAATCGTCCCCGGTTTGTCCGGGTGCATAGATATTCTCGAATCGCCGTAGTTGAAAAGCAGTTCGGGCTCACAGTGTTTGGCCGTCGCTCCACAAGCCTATGGTTTGGAATAGGCGTTATCCCGTCAATTGTCTGAACGGCTGTGCCAACCGATCCGTCTGGCAGCGATGGCCTAAAAGCCCAGCCTCGTCGGGGTTTTTGAGTTATGCATTCGGTTTGGATACAGCATTGCCATAAGCCGCTTCAAGTGGCTTGTCGATACAAAATACTGAAAAAGAATAGGTGGAAATGGTGGCTACGGGTGGACTTGAACCACCGACCTCAGCATTATGAGTGCCGCGCTCTAACCAGCTGAGCTACGTAGCCATAAGGTAGCCGCATATTCTCGCGTGATGGGCACTTGATGTCAACACTGCAAACGGCTTCCGGGCGGGTAATGCGACAAGGGCTCAGAAGCCGAATACGCTGAAACCGCCGTCGACGGCAATCGTCTGGCCGGTGATAAAGCCGGCGCCGGGCATACACAGAAAGGCGACGGTAGCGGCGATTTCTTCAGGCTGGCCAATCCGGCCCATTGGCGTTCGCGCGAGCACGCTGTCCAGATACTCCTGATTCTGCAGTACTTGCCTGGCCAGCGGCGTTTCGATGTACCACGGCGCAACCGAATTGATCCGAATGCGGTCTGCCGCCCACTCCACCGCCAGGTTACGTGTCATCTGATTCATTGCGGCCTTGCTCATGCCGTACGGTACGCCGGTCTTCAAATGAGTGTGGCCGGCCACAGACGATACGTTGACCACGCTGGCCGCCTTGCTTTCGATCAGCAGTTTGTGAGCGGCCCGGCTCAACTCAAATGCGCCGATCAGGTTGGTTTCGAGAATGTCGCGCAGTTCCTGTTCGGTATACTGCAGCGCCGGCTTGCGGTTATTGAAGCCTGCGTTGTTAACCAGAATATCGAGTTGACCGGATTGCCTGGTGATCTGATCGAGTGCACGGGCGCGGTCTTCGCTTGAAGCGACATCGCCGACCAGGGCATGCGCAGTGCCGCCCGTTGCGCGAATATGCTCACAGGCTTCGGCCAGATCGCTACTCTGGCGCGCCATCAGCCAAACTTCAGCACCGCGTTCGGCCAGCACTTCGGCGGTGGCCCGGCCGATACCGCGGCTCGCGCCCGTGACGAGTGCGACGCGCCCTTGCAGCGTCCACAATTTGTTTGCCATTTGCATGCTGCTATTATCTCTGGGCCCGGTTACCGACGCACTGCAGATTTATTGTCAGACGGTTGTCGACTTTGCGCGGTCGGTGGCTACAATGGAACAAAATAATAAACAACGATTGGGTAGAACAGCATGGTCGACCAGATTTCCGATCCGAACGACGCATATCCCGAAGAAACGCGCGAGTGGCTTGAGTCGCTGGCCGCGGTGATTGATCGCGAAGGACCCGAACGCGCGCATTTCCTGCTCGATCGGCTGGTTGAAATGGCGCGCCGTGCCGGTGCACATCTGCCGTTCGATTTGACTACAGCCTATTTGAATACGATTCCGCCAGGTCGCCAGACGGCCATGCCGGGCGATGCGGCGCTCGAACGACGCATCAAGCACATCATCCGCTGGAATGCCATGGCGATGGTGGTGCGAGCCGGTCGTCGCGGCGGCGATCTGGGCGGGCATATTGCGAGCTTTGCCTCGGCGGCTACCTTATACGATGTCGGCTTCAATCATTTCTTCAAAGGCCCCGATCATGCCGACGGTGCCGATCTGGTCTATATTCAGGGCCATTCGTCGCCGGGTATCTACGCGCGCGCATTTCTC
>JBCCHH010000441.1:0-2183 GCA_039028855.1 Pseudomonadota bacterium
CCAAAAAGCCGAAAAGGCCGAAAAAGAGCGCGTTAAGCAGGCGCGAATAGCTGACCAGGAGGCGCGCCGTCAGCGCAATTTGAAGCTCGACAAGGTTGTCGAAGGCAAGGCGCTGAACAGGGAAGATGCTGAAATTCCTCGATACTTTGAACATCTGGGCCGCATTCGTCGCGTGCTGTGTACGCAAGAGCAGCGCGATGCCATAAACCAGGGTGAGCTTGGATTGGTGAATCTGCGTGGTCGCTATTTGATTGTCGAGCTGGCCGTATTGGCCGAGTATCGGGCTGTGGCTGAAGACCTGGTGCCCGATCTGACTGGCGCTGAACCGCAAGATGAGTCAGAATCGGATGATTATCCACCGGTTCCGGACGACATCACCTGGTAACGCTTGATGAATGATGACAGTACAACAATAAATTCAAACCAAGTCAACGACGACAACTACAAAGCACTGCTGCACGAACTGAGCATTGAGCTGGTCAAGCTGCAGCGGCATATTATTAATACCGGCGGGCGCTTGCTGATCATCTTTGAAGGCCGCGATGGAGCCGGTAAGGACGGCTCAATCAAGCGCATCGTGCAGCATCTGAGCCCGCGTGATTTGCGTGTGGTTGCATTGCCCAAGCCCTCTGACCGTGAACAGTCGCTGTGGTACTACCAGCGCTATGTCGAGCACCTGCCGGCAGCAGGTGAAATCGTGATTCTTAATCGCAGTTGGTACAATCGCGCCGGTGTCGAGCCGGTCATGGGGTTTTGTACCGATCAGGAATATCGGCGTTTCCTGAGCAGCGTGCCCGATTTTGAATCCATGCTGATTCAATCCGGCATTCGGATGATTAAATATTATCTGGATATTTCACGTGATGAACAGGAAAAGCGCCTGGCATCACGACACAAAGATCCGCTCAAGCAGTGGAAAATTAGCCCGGTAGATGCGGTTGCGCTGGATTATTGGGACAGCTATACGCATCATCGTGACGTAATGCTCAACCGCACCCATACGCCGCTGTCGCCCTGGACAATTGCGATTAACAACCACAAAAAAGGCGGCCGTATCAACATTATTCGCGACCTGCTGGAACGCAATCAGTACGATGACAAGGATCATCAATTGCTCGATGCTGACCGCGACCTGGTGTTTCGTTACACCGAAGCCGTCAGCGATCAATTATCGCGTTAGGCGGCGTCTGCTGTGCCTCTTGTCATTTCATTAATTAAGGCACATTTACTCAAATGCCAGTCAGGGTATCCTTATAAATTGGTGTCTGACCAGCCATGCTCTGTTTGTCTGGCTGATTTCCTTGGAGAACTATAATTGTGATTAAGCTAAAAAACCTGTTACTGATTTCAGTTAGTGCGGTATTGCTCCTGTGTATCGCAGGCTGTGATCGTGCTGATGAAGCCGCCACCGAAGCTGGAGAAACGGCATCAGGTGAGGCCGATGCTAATGTCGGAACCGAAATGGCTGTCATGACGGGCGAAGTGGCGGATGAACCGGCCGAAGCTTCAGAGAATCCATTCTTTGAGTCATTCAGCCTGCCGTTTGCGATGCCGCCATTCGACCAGATTGAAGACACACACTTCAAACCTGCAATGGAACGTGGCATGGAGGAGCACCTGGCGGAAATCGAGCAGATCGCTAATAACGCTGATGCCCCCACCTTTGAGAACACGATTGTTGCAATGGAGCGCAGCGGTCAAACTCTGAATCGCACCTTGCGCGTATTCAGCAACTTGAACGGTGCCGATACTAACGATGCGCGTCAGGCAATTCAGCGCGAGATGTCGCCGAGACTGTCGGCGCATCAGGATGCGATTCAGTTGAATCCAGCGCTGTTTGCACGGGTAGAAGCGCTGTACGAGCAACGCGAAGAGTTGAGTCTGGATAGCGAAGCCCTGCGCGTGCTTGAGGATTATCACCGCGACTTTGTTCGCGCTGGTGCTCAGTTAGACGACGAGCAGAAAGCGCGTTTGCGCGAGATCAACACCGCGTTGGCCAATTTGGGCACTCAGTTTAGCCAGAATGTGCTCAGTGAAGTGAACGATTCAGCGATTGTGGTCGATACTGCCGAACAACTGGCTGGCTTGAACGAAGCGGAAATTCAGGCTGCAGCTGATGAGGCCGAGCGCCGTGAAATGCCCGGCAGCTATGTCTTGACGCTGATGAATACCTCGGGTCAGCC
>JBCCHH010000442.1:0-2177 GCA_039028855.1 Pseudomonadota bacterium
CGCGTCTAGTCTGAACGGCCAGGCAGTCGTCGGCAAGCAGCCATCGGCATTCAATCATCGGCATTCAGCCTTCTCGGCATCCGCGCCTAGTCTCAATGGCCAGGCAGTCGTCGGAAAGCAGCCATTGGCATTCCACCATCAGCATTCAGCCTTCTCGGCATCCGCGCCTAGTCTCAACGGCCAGGCAGTCGTCGGCAAGCAGCCATTGGTATTCCACCATCGGCATTCAGCCTTCTCGGCATCCGCGCCTAGTCTCAACGGCCAGGCAGTCATCGGCAAGCTGGCATCGGCATTCCACCATCGGCACTTAGCCTTCCTGGCATTGGCGCCCAGTCTCGTTGGCTAGGCATTCATCGGCATCGTCATCGGCATCTGGGCATTGGCATCCGAGCTAACTTCGTCATTGGCGTTTGGTCAAGCTAAACGCCTGGGCATCATCCCTGCAACAAGCAACCAGCCAGTCAGCAACCAACTGCGGAGGCAACAACACGCGGCTAAGGCTACTACCAGAGTAGTTAGGAGGCTGAGGCGAAAAGGCAGGCGCAAGCCACGGAGACAGTCAGCTACGCACTCACCACCATCAATCGAGATGACAAAAAGCAGCAGCTGGCACAAGTCGAATATAAGCTTATCTTGAAGCGTTTGCCGCTACCGCAAAAGCAACGCGCACTGCGTCCAGGCGGGAAATCGGCACGTGGGATCGGCGGGATACTATCGGTCATTTTAGTACCTTACTCAGACAGGATCACTATTTTCAATCAAATCATTGATGATCTGGGCAAGCTTCAAGCCCTGATCTTCCTGCAGAAAATGCCCTGCCTGTTCGACGATGACATGCGTCTGACCGACTGCCCCCGGAATACGCTGCTGCAGCAGCCGTTCCGCACCGCGCGTAATCGGATCAGAATCGCCGAACGCAGTCAGAAAGGGCTTTTCAAATCGGGCCAGGCCTTCCCAGGCAGCACGATTTTCCTGTGCGCCCTCGGCCTCGGGGGTGGTCGGCACGAGCAGCGGAAATTTCCTTGCGCCAGCCTTGAAGGATTCATCCGGAAACGGAGCATCATAGGCGGCAATTTCTTGGCTTGACAACTCACGCACGGTCGCTTTGTTCAGGATTTGGCCGACCGGAAACTCGGGCACACTCTGAGAAAAGGCCCGCCACTGTTCGAACGCTTCACCAATCGGCTCATCACCGGTCGGCAGAAACGTGTTGGCTGCGATCACGCGAGCATAGCGTTCTGGCTGCCGGCCGACCAAGCGCAGACCGAGCAGGCCGCCCCAATCCTGGCAAAACAGCGTAATGTCGTTCAGCCCGAGTTGAGCAATGGTCGAAGCGAGCCACTGCGTGTGACGGGCATAGCTGTAATCCGACTGGCGAGACGGCTTGTCGGAACGGCCAAAACCAATCAGGTCGGGTGCAATCACGCGATGACCGGCCTCGACCAGCGGTGGGATCATGTGTCGGTACAGATAACTCCAGCTCGGCTCGCCGTGCAGCAGTAATACGGGTGCGGTCTCACGATCGCCCTCATCGATGTAGTGCACGCGCAACCGCCCACCTTCGCCATCGTCGACATGCAGATAATTCGGCTTGAACGGGAAATCGGCTAGCTGCTCAAAGCGTTCGTCGGGCGTACGTAGATAATTCATGTGCATAGCTGGCGTAGATGGGTTCTGGCCCAGCATAAACCAGTTGCTGATCTCGAGACGATGATTCAGCGTATCGTTTCGATCGCAACGATTTGCGTACCGGCTAGTCGATCATGCAGGCCCTGACCGCCCCGGCTGCGCCAAACGACAAACAAATACATCAGCATCAGCAGCCAGGCCAGCGTCAGCAGGCCGGCCTGCAGCATCGTGAAGCTGCCATCGGCCGGCGCAAGCGCAAACGAGGCGATATGCGCTAACTCCCACGGGATCAGTTTGATCGCCGTTCGCAGCACGATACGCGGCCATGTCGGTGTTGCCTCCGGCTGTAGTTTCACTCGCAGACCGACCAGCCGCTTGCCCGGCGTCGCAGCGCGCGTCGACGATTCAAACACGATGAAGTACAGCCAGACCGGCAGCGAGAAGTTGATCAGCAGCACGCGCCAGATGTCCGCACCCGTTTCCGGCATGAAACCGGTGAGCTGCTGCACAGCAAAGCCTAGCGGTGCGAGCACGATAAACAGCAGCAC
>JBCCHH010000443.1:0-2166 GCA_039028855.1 Pseudomonadota bacterium
ATCAAACGCTGCTCGGCGTGACGGGTTCGGGCAAGACCTTCACCATGGCCAATGTGATAGAGCGGTTGCAACGACCGACTCTGGTTATGGCGCCGAATAAAACGCTGGCGGCGCAGCTCTATGGCGAATTCAAGGCGTTTTTTCCCGAAAATGCGGTCGAATATTTTGTCAGCTATTACGATTATTACCAGCCAGAGGCGTACGTACCGTCGTCGGATACCTTTATCGAAAAGGATGCTTCAGTCAATGAGCATATCGAGCAGATGCGGCTTTCAGCGACCAAGGCGCTGCTGGAACGGCCCGATGCGCTGATTGTCGGCACGGTTTCCGCCATTTATGGCCTCGGCGATCCGACCAGTTTCATGAAAATGACGCTGAAGCTGGTCAAAGGCGCCGAGCTGGAGCAGCGCCAGATTCTGCGTAAGCTGGCCGAGATGCAGTATGCGCGTAATGATTTCGAGCTGCGACGCGGTACCTATCGCGTGCGCGGTGAGGTCATCGACATTTTTCCGGGCGATTCCGAGACCGAGGCCGTGCGAGTCGAGCTGTTCGATGATGAAATCGAGCGCATCAGCTATTTTGACCCGCTGACCGGCGAAGTGCATCGTACGCTCGATGAACTGACCATCTTCCCGAAAACACATTACGTTACGCCGCGCCAGGTGGTGTTGGACGCGGCGGCAGCCATCAAGTTGGAGCTGGCCGATCGTCTTGAGCATCTCAAAACCGCGAACAAGCTGCTCGAACATCAGCGCCTAGAGCAACGTACGCGATTTGATCTGGAAATGATGATGGAGCTGGGTTATTGCCAGGGTATTGAGAACTATTCGCGTCATCTCACCGGTCGTCAGCCCGGCGAGCCGCCGCCGACCCTGTTTGACTATCTGCCGAAGGATTCGCTGCTGATATTGGATGAGTCGCACGTGACCGTGCCCCAGATCGGCGGCATGTACAAGGGTGATCGCTCGCGTAAGGAAACCCTGGTCGAGTTCGGCTTTCGGCTGCCGTCTGCGCTGGATAACCGGCCGCTGATGTTCGAAGAATGGGTTGAGCGTGCGCCGCAGACGATTCACGTCTCGGCCACGCCACGCGCGTGGGAACTGGAGCGTTCCGAGGTCGTGGCTGAGCAAGTGGTGCGCCCGACTGGGCTGGTCGATCCGGAAACCGAAATCCGGCCCGTGGCCTCCCAGGTCGATGACTTGCTGTCGGAAATCAAGCTGCGTACCGAGCTCGGCGACCGCGTACTCGTCACTACGTTAACCAAGCGCATGGCCGAAAGCCTGACTGACTACCTTGCCGAGCATGGCGTGCGTGTGCGTTATCTGCATTCAGATATCGATACGGTCGAACGGGTCGAAATTATCCGTGATCTGCGCCTGGGCGAGTTTGATGTGCTGGTCGGTATTAATCTGCTGCGTGAAGGGCTGGACTTGCCTGAAGTGTCATTGGTCGCGATTTTGGATGCCGATAAAGAGGGCTTTCTGCGTTCGGAAGGCTCGCTGATTCAGACGATTGGCCGTGCCGCGCGTAACCTCCGCGGCAAGGCGATTCTGTATGCAGACAGGATTACCGATTCGATGAAGCGCGCGCTCGAAGAAACCACGCGCCGGCGCGAAAAGCAGATCGCCTACAACAAACAGCACGGCATCACGCCGAAATCGATTGAGAAAAGCATCGCCGACATCATGGCCGATGCGCACAAGACTCCGGGCAAGAACAAGCCGCGCGAACTTGCGCGAGCGGCCGAGCAGGGCGCGCGTTATGTGGTTGAGTCGATTTCGGCCGCCGACGCCGCCAAGCAGATTGCCAGTCTCGAGAAACAGATGTTCAAAGCGGCTGAAAATCTGGAATTCGAAGAAGCTGCCGGCATTCGCGACCAGATCAGCGAACTGCGCAAGCGCGGTTTCAGCACGGTCTGATTCGCAAAAGAGCATTTTCTAATCGGTGGCAAAACGCTTGGCCATTGGCCATTGGCCATCTGGGCGAAACAGGCATCAGTACTTGATGATCCAGTTCGTCTCCACGACATGCCTGCGCCCGGCAGGCCCATCAGCGACAGTAGCAAAATCAGCATTTTGTGCGCTTCAGGCCGGGATCTGAGATATCCCGGTAAGCCGATGCATATGCTTCGTTGGCGAGCGGTTGGCAGGCCTGCTCGAGTCGCAG
>JBCCHH010000444.1:0-2164 GCA_039028855.1 Pseudomonadota bacterium
CCAGAAACATCCGGCGGCAAAGGTGGCTTTTTCTTGCATGCGTAGTGCTCCAGTGACTAGTTGATTACAGTGTATCTTCGGCTAGTAGTGACTAAAATCAATAGCGCAACTGTATTAACTTCAAATACACGTGCAGTGACTAGACCCTGATCAAGGGATAATCATTACAAACGCTGGTATGGAGCGGTTTGCTATCCACAGCCCGGCCCAAATTCTGGAGGATTCACTGATCATGACCACCGAAATAACTGTCCTTGGCTACGTCGTACTGCTCCAGGCGCTACAGTTTCTGCTGATGGCCTTCCTGGTCAACCGGCAGCTTGGAATCCAATATGCAGGGGGTCCGCGCGATACGCAGAAAGAAATCAAAGGCATCGCAGGACGTGTTTTCAGAGCCCATAACAATCATTTCGAGGCACTCATTCTGTTCTCGATTGCCGTGATGATTGTGACGCTGGGCGATGCGAGCAGCGCGCTCACCCAGGCCTGTGCCTGGATGTATTTATTGGCTCGAGTGCTGTATATTCCCGCATACGCTTCAGGCGTATTCCTGCTGCGCTCCGTTATTTGGGCCATCGGCTTTGTCGCCACCCTGGCGATGGTGGTCGTGGCACTGTTCTGACGATGACGGCTCAAAGCTTTCTCTGGCACGATTACGAGACCTTCGGTGCCGACCCCAGGCGAGACCGGCCGTGTCAGTTTGCCGCGCTGCGTACCGATCTTGAGCTGAAACCGATCGAACAGCCCGTCATCTATTATTCGCAACCGACCATGGACCTGCTGCCAGTACCCGATGCCTGCCTGGTCACCGGCATCACGCCGCAGGAAGCGCTTGAAAAAGGGCTACCCGAATACGAATTCGCGCGCGCAATCGAACGACTCATGAGCCTGCCCGGCACCTGTACGGTCGGCTACAACAACTTCCGCTTCGATGATGAAGTCACCCGCTTCATGTTCTGGCGCAATTTTATCGAGCCCTACGCACGCGAATACAGCAACGGTAACAGCCGCTTTGACCTGATCGACCTGCTGCGCCTGACCTGTGCGCTGCGCCCGGACGGCATCGAATGGCCGCTGCGCGACGATGGCGCGCCCAGTTTCCGGCTTGAAGATCTGGCCAAGGCCAATGGTATGGAAATCGAACACGCGCATGACGCGCTGGCTGATGTCGAGAATACCATCGGTATGGCACGACTGGTCAAGCGCCATCAACCCCGGCTGTGGGATTGGGCACTGAGTTTGCGCGAACGCTTTCGGGTGGAAAAGCTGCTGCAATCCGGTAAACCCTTGCTGCACGCGACCTCGCGATTCGGCGCGGATCAATTCTGCATTGCACCCGTGTTGCCGTTATTTCAGCACACACAAATCGCCAGCCAGTGGCTGGTCTGGAATCTGCGCGAAAGCCCGGCTGAATTCCGCGATTTCGATGCCGAAACGCTTGAAGACCTGCATTTCACGCCCGCACGCGATCTGCCCGAAGGCCAGCGCCGCTTGCCCGTGAAATGGGTACGCAGTAATCGCTGCCCGATGCTGGCGCCGATGAACGTAGTAAACGATACGGCCCGCGAGCGTACCGGTATCGATCCTGAAACTGCAGCACACTATGCCGAGAAATTGCATTCCGATCAGGAATTCATCGACCGCTTGCGACAGGTGTTCCGGCCCCAGCCTGGGCGCGAAAACCCTGATGCCGAAACCGCCCTGTACGCCGGTTTTGTCAGCCGCGATGATCGTCAAATCTGTGCCCGGCTGAATCGAATGAGCGCCGAACAGATTGCCGACTTCAGCCTGGACCAGCCCGAACCCTTTGCAGATCGGCGTCTGAATACGCTACTGCTGCACTTTACCGGCCGGCACGCCGAAACTCGACTGGATGAAGAAACGCGCATGCAGTGGCAGGATTATCGCCATCGACGCCTGCTGCATGACCCCGATCTGGCTTCGATTCAACTTGAGCCCTACCGCCAGCGCATTACTGAGTTGATGCAGCAATATCCAGACAAGCAATTGCTGCTGGAAGCACTGGCTCACTGGCCGGAAACATTACAGATTACAGACGAATCACAAATTGAGTAATCAAGGGCTTAGCCTGCTTTTCTCGAATGCAGATGGAGTTCTTATACACAAGCCCTTGATTCCATACTTTACAGTTTCTTTACCAAAC
>JBCCHH010000445.1:0-2164 GCA_039028855.1 Pseudomonadota bacterium
AGGATGAGGAAATTGAGTTTGTCGACCTGCGGTTTGCCGATACGCTGGGTAAGGAGCAGCACGTCACGCTGCCGGCTTCGCAAGTGAATGAAGACATGCTGAACGACGGCAAGATGTTTGACGGTTCGTCGATCACAGGCTGGAAGGGCATCAATGAATCTGACATGGTGCTGATGCCGGACACGATGGGCGCTTTTGTCGACCCGTTCAGCGATATTGCGACGCTGAATCTGCGCTGCGACGTGCTTGAGCCTGACACGCTGCAGGGCTATTCACGCTGTCCACGTTCGCTGGCCAAGCGTGCTGAAGCCTACCTGGCCTCGACGGGCGTTGCCGATCAAGCTTTTTTCGGTCCTGAGCCGGAATTTTTTGTCTTCGATGACGTGCGCTGGAAGAATGACATGTCGGGCGCCTCGTTCCAGATCGATTCGGAAGAAGCGGCCTGGAACAGCAACAAACACTACGACGGCGGCAATACCGGCCATCGTCCGGGTGTGAAGGGTGGCTATTTTCCGGTACCGCCGGTGGATAGTCTGGCTGACCTGCGCAGCCTGATGTGTGCCACGCTCGAGGCCTGTGGTGTGCCGGTCGAGGTGCATCACCATGAAGTCGGCACCGCCGGCCAGTGTGAGATTGGCACACGCTTCAACACGCTGACTCGAAAAGCAGACGAGACGCTGATCTTCAAGTACATCGTCCAGAACGTCGCTCATCTGCATGGCCGTACCGCTACGTTTATGCCCAAGCCGCTGGTCGGTGACAACGGCTCGGGCATGCATGTGCATCAGTCGTTGTCGAATCAGGGCAATAACCTGTTTTCGGGCGATCAGTACGGCGGGCTGTCGGAAACCGCGCTGCATTATATTGGCGGCATCTTCAAACATGCGCGTGCGATCAACGCGTTTTCCAACTCGACCACCAACAGCTACAAACGTCTGGTGCCAGGCTTTGAAGCGCCGGTGTTTCTGGCTTATTCGGCGCGTAATCGTTCGGCTTCATGCAGAGTGCCCTGGGTGGCCAATCCGAAGGCACGGCGCATTGAGATTCGTTTCGGTGACGCGGCCGGCAACCCCTACCTAACCTTTGCTGCGATGATGATGGCAGGCTTGGACGGTATTCTGAACAAGATCGATCCAGGTTCACCGATGGACAAGGACTTGTACGACCTGCCGCCTGAAGAAGCGCGCGATCTGCCTACCGTTTGTCACGCGCTTGATCAGGCGCTCGATGCGCTGGATGGCGATCGTGAGTTCCTCAAGGCCGGTGACGTGTTCTCCGATGATCTGATCAATGGTTATCTTGAGCTCAAGATGGAAGAAGTCACGCGCCTGCGTATGGCGACGCATCCGGTTGAGTTTGCGATGTACTATGCATCGTAAGTTCAGCTTTGTGTAATCCAGAGCCGGCTCAAAATTCGGGTCGGCTTTTTTACACTGCAAAATCACAGGCGGAGCGGCGAAAGGCGGTTGATTCTGAAAAAAGTAAAAATAGTGATGTATATCAAAAGCATACCGTCGCGCTGGCTGAATTCCGGATTCGCATGCCTTGCCCGGTCATCCTGTATTACACAACCGCATAAATTTTCTGATACGTTTCTGAGTACATTACACGTAACAATACTTCAGCCAAGCTGAAGCTCGAACCCATTAGTGATGCGATCTGTCAGAATTGCTAATAGGTATTGGATTTGATTCAGACAGCATTTACCCGCCTGCTGTATAAACGAATGCGGTAACTTTGGCTTACAAGGCCGGGAGCGGAAAACGATGAAAAAACGATTGATTCTGGGGTTGGCGCTGCTGCTGGCTCTGCCATTGATGGCCGAAGACAAGATCTACAAGACCGTCGATGCCGAGGGCAACGTGGTGTATACCGATCAGAAGCCGAGCGAGGATGCTGTTCCAGTCGATTTGCCGGAGCTGACCATTATTGATCCGGTTGAAATTGGCACGCAAGCAGTCGCGCCCGAACAAAATGATGATCGAAACCAAGATGCAAACGAAATGACGTTCCGTATCTTGTCGCCGACTCAGGATGAGACAATCTGGAATACGGCCTATACTGTGAATGTTCAGCTTGAACTTAGCCCCGACATTCCACCTGGCGCGCAGATTGCGCTGTTTGTTGATGGGGTACTCAAAACCACAACGCAGTCTTTATCAGC
>JBCCHH010000446.1:0-2157 GCA_039028855.1 Pseudomonadota bacterium
CCGATGGCATGCGCCAGGTCCAGGCCAATTGGCACATCGGCCGCGCGCGCTGCGCGGCAAATGCGATCCATATCGAACAACTGCCCGCTCGCGTACTGCACGCCGGGCCATAACACCAGCGCGAGTTCATCTGCGTGCTGATTGATCGTCTCGATTACACGATCATCGTCAATCAAGCCGGATTCATCCGGCGCCAGTTCAATCAAACACTCATCAATATTCAGCCCGTGCAGTTCAAGCTGCGAGGCCACCGCATAGCGATCGGATGGAAATGCACCGTGCTCAATCATAATTTTGCGGCGTACACCCTCCGGGCGGAAGAAGCTGATCATGCCCAGATGCAGATTGGTCGTCAGCGTGCCCATGGCGCAGATTTCGACGGGCTTTGCCCCTGTCAGCCGTGCGAGCGTTTCGTCCAGCCTGCGGTGATAGCCGAGCCAGGCCGGATCGCCGTGAAAGTGTCCGTTTACGCCAAGCTCGGCCCAGCGAACGAGTTCTTTTTCAACCGCTTGTTTTGCGGCGTCCGGCATTAGCCCCAGCGAATTGCCGCAGAAATAGATCTTTTGTTGGCCGTTACTGTGTTGCGGGAATGAAAAGCGGTCGCGGAATTGGGCGGTTTGCATGAGGTGGCTGCTTTTTTATTTAGTTGCTGCTTTGTATGGTGCCAGAAAGTCACCAGCGGGATGCAGATGAACCCGTTCCCGCAGAATCCAGCAGAAGGCTGCCTGCAAGTGATGGCTTTACGCATCGCTTGGCGACAACGGCAATCGCTAACGGAACCGGATCAAAGCCGGTCGATACAATACGGAAATATTGAGCATGCCAAAGGAAACGTCTCTTGAAAGTCAGCGACTTCAATTTCGACCTGTCTGAAGAATTGATCGCCCAGAAACCGCTGGCTGAGCGTTCGGCCAGCCGCTTGCTGGCACTGAATCGGGAAACGGGTGAATATCAGGACCGAATGTTTACCGATCTGGTCGATATCCTTGAACCGGGCGATCTGCTGGTGTTCAACAACACACGCGTGATCCCGGCGCGACTATTTGCCGAAAAGGAAACCGGCGGAAAGGTGGAAGTGTTGATCGAGCGCGTGCTGGACGAAGGGCGGGCGCTGGCACAGATCAAGGCCAACCGCAAGCCGCAGCCGGGCACGGTGTTGATGATTGACGGCCGCATTGATAAACGGCTGCAGCGGGTTGAAGTGCAGGGCAGGGAGAATGAATTCTGGCGCTTGCGCCTGCTCGATGCTGTGGAGCAATCCAGCAATTGGCTCGATGTGTTGCATGAGTCCGGACATGTACCGTTGCCACCCTACATTCAGCGCGATCAGGCTAGTGGTGATCTCCCTGAAGACGAGGATCGCTATCAGACTGTTTATGCAGAAGTTGCCGGAGCGGTGGCTGCGCCCACGGCCGGGCTGCATTTCGATCGGGCGCTGTTCGATCGACTCGATGCAAAAGATATTGGCCGCGCATTCTGTACGCTGCACGTCGGCGCCGGCACGTTTCAACCGGTACGTGTAGATGAGGTCGAAGATCATACGATGCATCCGGAATGGCTGCATGTCGATCAGATGCTGGTCGAAACGATCCAGGCTGCCAAAACTGCCGGCAAACGCGTGGTGGCGGTGGGTACTACGTCAGTGCGCGCGCTCGAAACTGCCGCAGCCGACGGCGCACTTAAACCGATGACGGGCGAAAGTCGGTTGTTTATCTATCCGGGCTATCAATTCAATGTGATTGACGCCATGATCACGAACTTCCATTTGCCCGGTTCCACCCTGATGATGCTGATCTCGGCGTTTGCGGACCGTGAGCACGTCCTCAATGCCTATCAGCATGCGATTGAGCAACGCTATCGTTTCTTCAGCTATGGCGATGCGATGTATATCGCTTAGCTCTGCATTTTGACGTCAACAGATCAAGCTGAAGTCCGCTATCAACGGCGCTATTGTTTGTAATTATTCGCAAAAGTAGCGATATGGCGAACCTTGCAATTGACCGTTCGAACGACTGGTGCTAATTAACTCTAACTTGGATTCAATGGTCTGAGGCGATTCAGTTTATTTGACTTTAATCACATAAATAAATCCGTAATTGATAATAAATGTTGAATACATTTGATATTTTTTTATCATTTGATGCATAATCTGTAGGC
>JBCCHH010000447.1:0-2147 GCA_039028855.1 Pseudomonadota bacterium
CATATGAACCAGCTACGGTGATGGTCAGCAGAATCATCCGCTTCCGGATTACCCGCACCGATGAAATTCAAATTCAACTTTTTGCTCGCACTGCTGGTGTTTGTCGTCATAGTGCTGGCAACCTGCATGCTGAAAAAACCGCCGGCCGAAGATCTCGAATCGACTCAAACCGAGCCATCGCAGGCACCGCCGCTGCTGCTGATTTCAATCGACGGCTTTCGACACGACTATATGGAGCGGACCGAACTGCGCACACTCAAACGGCTGGCCCGTGACGGGCTCAAGGCGGACTCGCTACAGCAAATATTTCCGACCAAGACCTTTGCAACCCACTACGCACTGGCCACCGGCCTGTACGCCGATCATTCGGGCGTGGTCGCGAATAACATGTGGGATCCGGATCGTCGCTCATCATTTTCGCTCGGCAATCGCGATGCGGTCGGGGATGGCTATTGGTACGACGGTGAGCCGATCTGGAATACGCTCGAAAAAGCCGGGCGACCTACAGCGACCTATTTCTGGCCTGGCTCGGAAGCCCAGGTCGGCGGCATCCGACCGACCATCTGGATGCCCTATGCTGGCGACACGCCGCATGATGAGCGCATCGAACAGGTGTTGAGCTGGCTCGATCAGCCCGGTGCGGAACAGCCTGACTTTCTGACGCTGTATTTTTCCATTGTCGATGACGTCGGTCACCGTTTCGGGCCTGATGATGAGCGCGTTAATCAGGCGATGCAGGAAGTCGATCGCGCGCTCGGGCTGCTGCTCGACGGGCTCGAACAGCGTGAGCTGCTCAACGCGATGCACATTCTGATCACGTCCGATCACGGCATGCAGGAAATTGATCTGGATCGCTACGTCATGCTCGACGACTATATCGATCTCAACCAGGTACACGTATCTGACTGGGGCCCAGCCGCGCAAATCTGGGCCAGTGAAGACGGACTTTCAGCCGATCAGATTTTTGCTGCACTCGATGGTGCACACCCTAACATGCGGGTATGGAAAAAAGCCGATACACCACCACGCTATCATTTCAGTAACCATAAACGAGTGCCCGATGTCGTCGCCGAAGCCGATCTGGGCTGGATGATTTCAAGCAAGCCCTATTACGCCGGCATGGAACGCGGTTTGCTCAACGGCATGCATGGCTGGGATCCGGCCTGGCACACTATGCACGGCATCTTTATCGCCCATGGCCCGGCTTTCAAGGCTGGCAGCCGCCTGCCGGCCGTGCGCAGCATCGATCTGTATTCATTGATGGCCGAATTGATGCAGGTCGAAGCGGCCGATACCGACGGCAGCCTGACGGCATTCGAGCCGCTGTTGTACTCCGCTGAGCCCACTCAAATCCGTAGCAGCGACTGGATCTGCGATGACACCCAGCTACTATTGCGCGAAGGCCCGGCCTCAGCCAGCCTGCAGATCGGCCAACGTGTGTTTTCATTACCGCGAATCCGCAGCGCTTCAGGCGCTCGCTATGAAGATGTCGATGTGATGTTCTGGTCGAAAGGTGACCAGGCACAGGTAGAGGTCGATAGCCGGCAGTTCGAGAACTGTCGCAATGTGACACAAACAACGCACTAGCGTTTGATGCCCGCCTGTTTTTGACGGTGGATTCATGCTGGATTGGCTTGACCGGACAGAGCCAATAGAAAGGCCCGGCATCACACCAGCCGGGCCGATGGCATCAACCGGAGATCAATCAGTCATTCAGAATAAAAGTAACCTTCATGATGACCCTGTACTCCTTGATCGCACCGCTTTCATCACACTCAACCTTGTGGCTCTGAATCCAGGCCCCTTGAACGTTTTTCAGCGTCTTGTTGGCGCGTTCGATCCCAACCTGAACGGCATGCTCGAAGCTCTGGCTAGATGAAGCAATAACTTCCGTGACTCGTGCAACATTACTCATAAAGAATCTCCTCCTAAAGAACAAACTACGTCGTACAATCAGCGGCGATACGCTAACCTGCTACACCGTATCATCTTTGTCTTTAAAAAGTCGTTAGCTGCACACCTGACTATGCCTGAACTGCCTGAAGTTGAAACTACCCGCTGCGGATTGAGCCCGCTGATGGTCGGACACCGCATTGCCAAGGTGCAGGTGCGCAACGACCAGTTGCGCTGGCCGGTGGCCGCTGAGC
>JBCCHH010000448.1:0-2146 GCA_039028855.1 Pseudomonadota bacterium
AGAATTTCGCCGGGCTGCAGGCCGCGCGCGCTCATGTTCAGATTCAGATCACCCGCGCCGGAAACAAATTGATCCAGCCCCCACGGCGCCAAAGCCTCATCCAGCGCACTGAGTTCAAATGAAGGCTGCAACTGCACGGTGGCCGGCGTTTGATTCAGATCGATACGCGCCGTCGCGCTCATCGCGCCACCGGCCAGGGTTCCGGATAAGGGATCCAGCGTCAGAATGCCATTCTGTGCGATCGCACGCGCCTGAATGCCGGACAGCAGCAGCCCGGATACACGCATAGCATCCAGATTCAGCTCGGCGTTCAGGTCGATATCACGAAAGATCAGCAGCGGCGATTCGGCTGCCGGTTCGGCGGTTTGTTCTGCCGGCGCCATACCGGCCAGCAGCGCATCGACATCAAGCATCTCACCCGTCAGACTGGCCTGCAGCATAGGACGTGCACCGTCCTGATAGCTGAAATCGACGGCATAGCGTTCATCTGCCAGACCAAGTTGACCATCGCTCAACTCAGCGCGCATCGGCGTGCCAGGGTTAACGCGAATATCGCCCTCAAGCGTCAACCCAATTTCGCTGGCCAGCGCATTCAATTCCAGATCATCTACCGTAATATCGCCAGCGCCTGAAGGGATGGTGATCTTACCGTCGATCTGTAAATCCTGCACCAGCGGCGGCTCACCGATTTCACCTTCAAAGCGGAACGGTATGGGTTGGTTGAAGCGGAATTGATCGATCTGCAGTCGTTCGATAAAGAAACGCTGCAGTTCGTTGCTTGAAGCATCGCTGATCACGAGATTGACATTATTCAGTCGAATTTCACCCGTTGTGATCGGCGGTCGTTCTTCAGTACTCGGCGAAGATTCAGCAGCACCCGGCTCGCCGCTTAGACCATCCAGCGTAGAATTTCCGGCACGGTCGGTATGCAGCGAAATCTCAGCGCCGCTCAGCTCAATATCGCCGGCTTCAACTTCACCGCGAATCAATGGAAAGAGGCTCAGCGACAGGCTTAGTTCATCGGCAGCAAAAAAATCCGGGCCCGTGTAGTCGCTCGGTCCGGACAGGCTAACGTCTTCGATATTCAGGGCCACGCGCGGGAACAGATCCAGATCCAGCGGCCCGTTAATGACCAGTTCACGCCCGGTCTGCGCACGGACCTGCTCAATCGCAAGTTCTTTCAAACGCTGTTCGTCAAAATAAATCATCAGGCTGCCCCAGATGCCGATCAAAATCAGCAGCACGGCAGCGATAAACATCAGCAGCTTTTTCATAGAACGTTTCCTGGTCAATGACAGAGCAACGGAAGAGTACGGTTATTGTACCGCCGCAACGTACGGTCTCTCAGTGTGAGAGAAAAAAAGCCCGGCAATGTGCCGGGCTTTCCTGAACCTCCGGTCCTGCAACCGGATTATTTCAAACACTTAAGCCTCGGTTGTATCCTGATCAGGGGCATTCGGACGATCGACCAGTTCAACATACGCCATCGGCGCTTTGTCGCCGGTGCGGAAACCGCACTTCAGGATACGGATATAGCCACCCGGACGCTCACGGTAGCGTGGACCCAAATCGTTAAACAACTTGCCGACCGCTTCCTGATCTCGCAGGCGGGCAAACGCCAGGCGACGCTTGGCCACAGTGTCTTCGCCGGCCATGGTGATCAGCGGCTCGGCAACACGGCGCAGTTCCTTGGCTTTCGGCAACGTAGTGCGAATCAACTCATGCTTGAACAGGCTCGAAGCCAGATTCTTGAACATCGCCTTGCGATGTGACGAGTTGCGATTGAGCTTGCGGCCCGCTTTACGATGACGCATCGCGATTCTCCATCCAGATACGGTTTAAAAGGTTTCGCGCGCCAGATTCGACGGCGGCCAGTTTTCAAGACGTGTACCCAGCGCCAGATCATGCGCAGCCAGTACGGTCTTGATCTCGGTCAGTGATTTTTTACCCAGATTCGGCGTCTTCAGCAGCTCGGTTTCGCTGCGCTGAACCAGATCGCCGACATACTGGATATGCTCGGCCTTGAGGCAGTTGGCTGAACGCACCGTCAGTTCCAAGTCGTCGATCTGGTTCAGCGCAGCGAAACCGAGCTGCTGAAGACGCCGAATCTGGGTAAAAAATCACTGACCGAGATCAAGACCGTACT
>JBCCHH010000449.1:0-2143 GCA_039028855.1 Pseudomonadota bacterium
GCCTAGCGGTGCGAGCACGATAAACAGCAGCACAATATCAAACAGATAAGCGCCGACGCGGCGCAGGAACACTGAGGGTTTTGTATTGAATGCAGCGTCCATCACCGGCTCAATATGAGGCCTGAGTCACAGCGACCGCTTGAGCCGGATCAGCGCCGAGATATCCTTAGCCATCTCGCCCGATTCGACCAGGCGCGCATAATCGGCCAGCGCAGCGGCCAGCACCGACGATGTAAAGCCGCGCTGCTCGGTCAGCCCGCTGCAAATGCGCAAGTCCTTGAGCATAAGCTTTGGATCGAAACCGGTCTCGAACGAATCGGCCAGCATGGTTTTGCCGCGCTTGTCAAGAAACCAGTTACCGGCTGCGCCGCCGCCGAGCAGTTCGAGCATGTCCTGCTGCGGGAGATTCAAACGCTCAACCAGCGCCAGCGCCTCGCATACGGCCTCGGCAATGCCAGCGACCATGAGTTGATTCACCGCCTTGGCCGACTGACCCGCACCCGCTGGGCCCAAATGCCGCCAGACTTTGCCATAGGCCTCAAACACCGGTTCCAGTCGTTCAAACGCGTTCACATCACCTCCGGCCATAATCGCAAGCTGTCCGTTCATCGCACCCTCGACACCGCCCGTTACCGGGGCATCGATAAACGACAGGCCCCGCTGCAATAAGGACTCAGCCAGATGTTGCGCGGTTTGTGGCGCGACGGTGGAATGATCAACCACAATCTGACCGGGCCGCAGCTGAGGCCGCATGGCTTCGAGCAGATCGATTACATCGGCATCGGCCGAGACGCAGATTAGCATCACATCCACCTGCCCAGCCAGTGCCGCCGGCGAATCGGCTTGAATGACCTGCGGATAGCGTGCAACAAATTCGGCTGCCCGCTCAATCGAACGATTCCAGACCGCGTGCAACAAGCCCACCGCGGCCAGATGCCCCGCGATCGGCGCACCCATTGCGCCCAAACCGATAAAACCGACCTTCATGATGTGGGCTCCAGATAGGTGTAGGCAGCCAACCCTTCGCTCAGCAAGCGTTCGATTGCAGCGCTTTCGTCAGGGCCGAGTGCGGCAGCTGCAACTTTTGCACGACAGCGAATCAGCAGTTGGCGCGGCTCAAAACCGACCCGTTCGAGCAGCTCATCTGCGCTATCGCCGGGCCGGGCATTGTTCAGGCGAAAACCTGCAGCCGTGATTTCGACATCCACACTATCGGTGTCGCCAAACAGGTTATGAATATCACCGAGCGTTTCCTGATAGGCGCCCGCCATGAAAATGCCGAGCAGATACAGCTCATCGGATTCAATGGCGTGTACCGGCAGCGTCGGTTCGAGTTCGCCGCGCTCAACATAGTAGTCGATACGGCCATCGGAATCGCAGGTCAGATCTTCGAGTACGGCCCGGCGATGCGGTATTTCGTTCAGGCGCTGCAACGGTACGATCGGAAACACCTGATCAATCGCCCAGATATCGGGCAACGACTGGAAAATCGACAGGTTGATGAAATATTTATCCGATAGTTTGAAGCGGATGCGCTCGCGCAAGTCATGCTGGCGACGATGATCTGGATCGAGCCGCTGCAGTATGCGATGCAGAATCGCAAAAACCAGCGGTTCGAGTTGAGCCCGATCCCTCAGCGATACATCGCCGTACAAGAACAGATGACGGCCCTCGGCCAGCCAGTGTTCGGCCTCGAGATAGCATTCTTCGGGCTCGCGCTCATCGCCGGTTTCGAGCAGCTCCTTTAAATGATTGATGACCTGATGGCCTTCATCAAAAGAAGTAACCGGGTCGACGGGAAACTGTTCGGTCGCCGTCACATTCGTCACGAGCACGGCATGATGCGCAGCCAGCGCACGGCCCGATTCCGACACCAGATGAGGCATGGGCACATGCTGCTCGCTACACAGCTCATCGATGCTGGACACAATCGTCTGAGCGTACTGAGCGACCGAATAATTCATCGAACAGAAGGCGCGCGATCGACCGCCTTCGTAGTCCACACCGAGCCCGCCGCCGATATCCAGATGGGTCAGCGGTACGCCCTGGGCAATCAGCTCAACGTAATAGCGCCCGGCCTCGCGCACACCATTGCGAATATCGCGCAGGTTGGAAATCTGCGAACCCATATGGAAGTGCAAAA
>JBCCHH010000450.1:0-2141 GCA_039028855.1 Pseudomonadota bacterium
CGAACCTGCATTCACTCAGCCGATCATGTATCGCAAGATCAAGCAGCATGACTCGACGCTGACGAAATACGCAGCTCGTCTGGTTCAGGAAGGCCTGATCAGCGACACCGGCAAGGATGAGCAGGTTGCTGCGTTCCGGGCAAAACTCGATGCAGACTTTGAAGCCGCCGAAAATTTCAAACCCAACAAAGCTGACTGGCTGGATGGTGCGTGGTCGGGCCTGAAGGTTGCCGATGGTCCCGATGGGGCACGTCGCGGCCAAACCGGTGTGCCATTGGATGAATTGAAACAGATTGGTCAGGCAATCACCAAAATGCCTGAGAATTTTGAAGTCCATCGCACCATCAAGCGCTTCATGGAAAATCGCGCGAAGATGATCGAGTCTGGCGATGGGCTTGACTGGGCCACGGGTGAAGCGTTGGCCTTTGGATCGCTGCAGATGGAAGGCATCAAGATTCGCTTGTCGGGTCAGGACTGTGAGCGTGGTACATTTTCGCAGCGTCATTCGGTGCTTTACGATCAGCAGAGTGAGAAACGCTATATTCCACTTGAAAACCTTGGTCAGGGGGCGGCTGGCTATGAAGTCATCAACTCAATGCTCTCTGAAGAAGCTGTTCTCGGTTATGAGTACGGATACTCGCTGGCTGAACCAAATGGTTTGATCCTCTGGGAGGCTCAGTTTGGCGACTTCGTCAACGGCGCACAGGTCGTGATCGATCAGTTCATCTCATCCGGCGAACGTAAGTGGCTGCGCATGTGCGGCCTCGTGATGCTGTTGCCACACGGTTATGAAGGCCAAGGTCCGGAACACTCATCAGGTCGTCTGGAGCGCTTCCTGCAATCCTGTGCTGAAGACAATATGCAGGTTGCCAATTGCACGACGCCTGCCAACTACTTCCACATTTTGCGCCGTCAGCTGCGTCGCGAGTTCCGTAAACCACTGATCATCATGACGCCGAAAAGCCTGCTGCGTCACAAGCGGGCCGTGTCGCGTCTGGAAGAATTCGGTGAAGACACCACTTTCCATCGCCTGCTCTGGGACGATGCAGAGGTGCTCAAAGGCGAACCGATTAAGCTGGTCAAGGACAACAAGATCCGCCGGGTCGTGCTGTGTACCGGTAAGGTCTATTTCGATCTTTACGAAGAGCGCGAGAAACGCGGCATCAATGACATTTATCTGATGCGGGTCGAACAGCTTTATCCATTCCCGGCCAAGGCGCTGATCAATGAACTGTCGCGCTTCAAGCAGGCAGAGATTGTCTGGTGTCAGGAAGAGCCCAAGAACATGGGTGCCTGGAGCTTCATCGAACCTTACGTGGAGTGGGTGTTGGCACATATCAGCGCCGAGCACGCCCGTGCCCGCTATGCAGGTCGTCCAGCTGCGGCGTCGCCAGCCACTGGACAGATGTCCAGACACGTGGCGCAGTTGCAGGCCTTCCTTGAGGAAGCCTTGGGCGATCCGGATTAACGAGAAATTCAACCAACCATAATCGGCGAGATAGCGCCGGACTTTACAAAAAACACCATACGGGATTGGCATAATGGCTACTGAAATACGCGTTCCTACCCTGGGCGAATCGGTCACCGAGGCAACGATTGGCAAATGGCTCAAACAGCCAGGTGATGCGGTTAAGGCGGACGAACCGCTGGTTGAGCTGGAAACCGATAAGGTGAGCATGGAAGTACCAGCGCCTGCCGACGGTGTTTTAGCTGAGATCGTCGCCGCAGAAGGTGAAACCGTCGGCGTTGATGCGCTGCTTGGCTCGCTGGGTGAAGGTGGCGGTGTTGCCGCTGCCCCTGCGGCGCCTGCCGCCGCCGCCGCCGCCGCTCCAGCTCTTGCCGCTTCTGCGGATTCGGCAGGAGAGTTGATCGACGTTATTGCACCCAGCGCCGGTGAATCAGTGACCGAGGCCGAGGTCGGTACTTGGCATGTGGCCGTCGGGGACGCCCTGTCGATCGACGATCCGGTAGTTGAACTGGAAACAGATAAGGCGGCAATGGACGTGCCCGCTGCGGCTGCTGGTGTGCTGGCCGAAATATTGGCTGAAACCGGTACCGTCATTGCACCGGGTGACGTGATTGGGCGTATTCGTGCTGGCGCTGCAGCCGCCGCCGCGACGGCTGCTGTGGCTGCACCGGCC
>JBCCHH010000451.1:0-2122 GCA_039028855.1 Pseudomonadota bacterium
ACGTATTTCCTGAATTGCTGTTGATCGATTATTTACTGCTGATGGACCGCTGGAATCATGCCTATAACCTGACTGCGGTACGCGAGCCACTGGTCATGGTCGAGCGGCATGTGCTGGATAGTCTGAGCATCGCGACATGGCTCGAAGCCGAAGCCGTGCTGGATATCGGCACCGGTGCGGGATTGCCCGGTATTCCGCTAGCGATTGCAAGGCCGGCTAAAACGTTTGTCTTGGCTGACAGCAACGGTAAAAAGATTCGTTTCGTCAGAGAAGTGGTTCGACAGTTAGCGCTTGAACGGGTGCGCCCGATTCAGTCGCGTATGGAAGCCTTGCCGATTGTGCCTGATGTTGATATCGTCTGCCGCGCGCTGGCGCCGCTGGCGCAATTAGTCGAATGGACCGCCGAATGGCTGGAAAATGGTGCGAGACTGCTCGCAATGAAGGCTGAATTGAGCGATTTTGAGCGCAAAGCGGTGACGACTGACTACAATATGCGGATTGTACGCACAGTTCTGCATCAGAATAGCGAGCTAAATCGCCAACGCTGTCTGGCGATTATCACACGGCCATAAGCATGGAGAGATCACGTTGAAAAACAAGGCACGCATTATCGCGATGGCCAACCAGAAAGGCGGCGTCGGCAAGACCACGACGGCGCTGAACCTGGCCGTTGGTCTGACCCAGTTGGAGCGCGAGGTATTGCTGGTGGATATGGATCCACAGGGTAACTGCACGACCGGCTTGGGAATTGAGATTCAGTCGGACCAGCCGACGGTGGCCGAAGTATTAATTGATGAAGCCACGATTGGTCAGGTGCTGGTACACGTGGAAAGCGCGCAGTTGGACCTGGTGCCGGCGAACCAGGATCTGACCTCTTCGGAAGTCGCTCTCATGGAGCGTGACGATCGCGCCACGCGGCTGGCTGAAGCGCTGCATATGGTCATCGACGAATACGATGATATTCTCATCGACTGCCCGCCCGCGCTGAATGTGTTGACCCTAAACGCCCTGACTGCAGCCGACGGGGTGCTGATTCCAATGCAATGTGAATATTATGCGCTCGAAGGCTTAAGCGCCCTGGTCGATACGATTGAGCAGATACAGGCCTCAGTCAATCCTGATCTGCAGATCGAGGGCCTGGTGCGCACTATGTACGATATTCGCAATAATCTGTCCGGCGCAGTTTCGCGTCAGCTTGCGGAGAATTTTGGCGACAAGCTGTATCGAACGATCGTACCGCGTAATGTGCGCGTGGCTGAATCGCCAAGCTATGGTGAATCGGTACTGACCTATGATCCGGAATCGCGCGGTGCGATAGCCTATCGCGGGCTGGCCGGCGAATATATCAATCGACTGGAACAAACCCGTGGCTACGCGTAAGAAAGCACCGCTGGGTAAAAACCTGAATGCACTATTAGGCAAAGCGCGTACCGCCAGCGAGAGCACAGCCAAGTCATCCAGCGGACCCGTGGACGGCACGCTGCGCCAGCTAGAGCTGGATCAGATTCAGCCCGGTGAGTATCAACCGCGAACGGGTATGGATCCGGAGCGTCTCGAAGAACTGGCCGACTCGATTCGTGCTCAGGGCGTGGTGCAGCCGGTGGTCGTGCGTGCGCTCAAAAGCGGCAAAGGCTATGAACTGATTGCTGGCGAGCGCCGCTGGCGTGCGGCGCAGCTTGCCGAACTCAAGGAAATTCCGGCCGTCATCCGCGACGTACCCGATGAAGTCACGCTGGCCATGGCGCTGATTGAAAACATCCAGCGCGAAAACTTAAATCCGATTGAAGAAGCCACGGCCGTCAAGCGGCTGATCGATGAATTTGAGCTCACTCACGCAGAAGCTGCGGTGAATGTCGGTCGTTCGCGTACCGGCGTAACCAACCTGCTGCGACTGCTCGAGCTCGAACCTGAAGTACGCGCGCTGGTGGACAATCGCCAGATTGATATGGGCCATGCGCGGGCCTTACTTGCTCTTGAAGGCAGAGCGCAACGTGCGGCGGCGCAGCAAGTGGTGAATCTCGAATTGTCGGTACGTCAGACCGAAGCGCTGGTTAAACGACTTAAATCAGACGAGGCCAAGCCGGCCACCAGGCCCGCTAACAATCCCGACATCGAACGATTG
>JBCCHH010000452.1:0-2109 GCA_039028855.1 Pseudomonadota bacterium
ACGCACCGGAGTCGCCACGCCGCCCGGCTTCAAGGTCGAGCAGAGCGGCAAGATGTGGAAGGTCACGCTCAGCCAACGGCTGACCATCACCGTAGCTGGTTCATATGGCAATAGCGTGAAGCGGGCGGCTGGAGTCAGTCGCGAAAGTTTTTGAACTGCAGTGGCCGATCAAAGTCAGTCTGTTTTAACAGTGCGATAGCCGACTGCAATGCGTCGCGCTTCTTGCCGGTAACGCGGACCTGATCGCCTTGAATCGCGGCCTGCAGCTTGAGTTTGGATTGCTTGATGTGCTTGACGATGGCTTTCGCCTGCTCGCTGTCGATGCCTTCTTTTAATGCGACTGCCTGCATATACGTTTGGCCTGAGACTTCGTTTTCACCGGCCTCGACTGCGGCCAGATCGATACCGCGCCTGGATAATTTGGCGTACAGAATATCGAGCATCTGCTGGAGCTGAAATTCGGAGCTGGTTTTGAGTACGATCTGCGCTGGATCGCTTAGCTCAAAACAGGACTCGGTGTTCTTGAAATCGAAACGCGTGCTGACTTCGCGATTGGCCTGGTCGATCGCATTGGAAATCTCATGATGATCCAGTTCGGAAACAACGTCGAAAGAAGGCATGGGTTTGAATGGGCTTAATAATAAAACGGTTGTAGTTGACGACGGTGCAGTGAAAAAATGCTAGCCATTAGCCGTTGGGCATTTCGCTTGGCTGCTGGATAAAGTTACCTTGAATTAGGTCCACTTCCATTTGCCAGATACGGGCAACCGATTCGGCATCTTCCAGCATCGGTATGATCAGCTTGCGCCCGGCCGAATGTACAGTTCCAGCAAATTCAGAAAAGCGATCGCCGAGTTGTTGGCTAAGCAGCATACGGCGGGCGAAATCTGCCTTCATGCGCAGATAGTCGGCCGGTAAATGCTCAAGAATTATCGGCTCGGATATCAGTTCATCGATGCCTGTAATAGAGACTTGCATGCCAAGCTGCTGTATTTTTTCCAGCACGACCTGAGCGCTGCGTATGCGCGATTTGAGATCGTCAATGTTGAATTCCAGCACCAGCGCGCGTTTGTCTTCGTCGATGGCATTGATTTCCTGCACCAGCCATTTGAGAAGCTTTTCGTCGTCGATCAGGCCGGCCGATTGATTCAAGAAGAAAATCGGGCTTTCGCTGGCGTTCTCCTGATGAGTTTTCAGCAGATCAATTGCCTGTCGGATCATCCAGCTATCGATCGCTGGAACCAATCCACGCGAGGCGGCAATCGGAATGAATCTCGCTGCCGGAATCATCTTGCCGTCGGAACCGATCAGTCGCGGCAGCAGTTGAAAACGCTCACGCGAGCAAGCTGCGGTTGATAATAATGGCTGATAAAGCACTTTCAGGCTGTTATCGCGCAAGGCCCGGGTGAGCTGGCTGAGTAGCGATGCATTGCTCTGTCCGGAAGAGGTATTGGCCGTCGTCATCAATTGGGCACGATTGCCCCCCTTGGCGCGCAGGCTTTCAGCCGCTTCTGCGGTTGCGATCAAATGTTTTTCGGCCGGTCGTAGTGTCTCATCAATCTGACGCAGTGCCATGCTGACAGTTGCCGCAACCGAGGTGTTGTTGATTTCAAATAGTTCGCTGCTGATTTGACGAACGATATGGTTTTCTTCTTGCTTGAAATCGCGTTCGCCATCCAGTGGCTCGAGAACCAGGCCTATTGCATCCACGCCAAAACGTGCGGTCAGGTCGCCCGGCCTCAGGTTTTCGGCAATACGCTGATGAATCGCATCCATAAGCGCGTTGAGGCCCGAATAACCAAGCTGACGACGCAGGGTTGTGACTTCATCGAGTACGATCCATCCGCAAATGCCCGGAAACGCACGGCCACTGTCGTCACTTGTATGAAGCGCTGTTCTTTCAAGCGTTTCAATCAGTGTGGCTGAGGTGACGATATGCGCCTGATGTTCAGCCGAATCCGACACGATCGCTCCACTTTGGCTAGGCTGCTTATCGTTCATTGCTATTGTCAGTTTCCGCTTGTTCCTGCGGCTATGTTCAAGCAGATGGGTATTTATAAACTATTGATGAACTGTCCGAACTTGCCTGGCTAGGCTACATTCGAATCG
>JBCCHH010000453.1:0-2088 GCA_039028855.1 Pseudomonadota bacterium
CGCTCGCGCCATACCTCGCAGCGGCGCGAAGAAGAGGATGTGCAGATTCTGTCGGGCCTGTTTGAAGGTAAAACCACCGGCACACCGATTGCGCTCGTGATTTACAACACCGATGCGCGCAGCAAGGATTACACGAAAATCGCGCAACAGTTCCGCCCCGGTCATGCCGACTACAGCTACCATCATAAATACGGCATTCGCGACTGGCGCGGCGGCGGTCGATCCTCGGCGCGCGAAACGGCCATGCGCGTGGCGGCGGGGGCATTGGCCAGCAAATATCTGCGCGAGCAGCTCGGTATTCGCATTACGGCCTGGATTGCACAGATAGGCGATCAGGTCTGCGACGAGCAGTTGATTGAGGAGTCGATCGACGACAACCCGTTTTTCTGCCCCGATCCGGCGCGCGTGGAATCGCTTGAACACTATATGGATGCGTTGCGCAAATCAGGCGATTCGGTTGGCGCATTGGTACGCGCCAGGGCCGTCGGCGTGCCGCCGGGCTGGGGTGCGCCGGTGTATGCCAAGCTCGACGTCGAACTGGCCGCGGCGATGATGAGCATCAATGCGGTCAAGGGTGTCGAAATCGGTGCGGGTTTTGCCAGCGTAGCGCAGAAGGGTACCGAACATCGCGATGAAATGACGCCGGACGGTTTTATCGGTAATGAGGCCGGCGGTGTGCTCGGCGGTATTTCGACCGGTCAGCCGGTCACGCTTGCGGTTGCCTTCAAGCCGACCTCAAGCCTGCGGCTGCCAGGCCGGGCGGTCGACGTCGATGGCCAGGCGATCGATATCATCACCACCGGCCGGCACGATCCCTGCGTCGGCATTCGTGCGGTGCCGATCGTCGAGGCGATGCTGGCGCTGGTGCTGATGGATCAATACCTGCTGCATCGGGCGCAGTGTGGCGATGTGCAGCCGCAGCAGCCGGATATTGAAGCCGGTTCCGGTTATGGAGTTAAGGCGGAGAACCAGGGATGAGCAGTTCATACAACGTGGCCGTGGTCGGCGCGACCGGTGCAGTCGGCGAAGTCATGCTCAAGCTGCTGGCCGAGCGCGGATTTCCGGCACAGACTGTGCACGCGGTAGCGAGCGCGCGTTCGGCCGGTGAAACGGTCGAGTTCGATGGTCGTGCGCTGCGTATTCAGGCATTGGATGCCTTTGACTTTTCCGGCGTCGATTTTGCATTTTTCTCGGCCGGCGGCTCGATTTCTGCCGAGTTTGCACCGATCGCGGCCGCAGCCGGCAGCGTGGTGATCGACAACACCTCGCATTTCCGCATGCAGCCCGATGTGCCGCTGATTGTGCCCGAAGTGAATGGCGATCTGTTGGATGGCTGGTGGCAGCGTGATACTGATAATGGCAAGAAGGGCGGCATTATTGCCAACCCGAACTGTTCGACCATTCAGATGCTGCTCGCGATTGCGCCGATCCATCGCAGTATCGGTATCAAGCGGGTGCAGGTTGCCACCTATCAGGCCGTATCCGGCGCCGGCCGCAGTGCGCTCGAAGAATTGGGCAGACAAACGGCCGCTCGACTGAGTTTTCGTGAAGCTGAAGCTAGCGTATTCAACGCCCCGATTGCCTTTAATGTCATTCCACGCATTGATTGTATGGAGGACAATGGCTTTACGCGCGAGGAAATGAAGATGCATTACGAGACGCGCCGCATTCTGGATGATGAATCGATTTCGGTCAACGCAACAGCGGTGCGCGTGCCCGTGTTTTACGGTCATGCCGAGGCGGTGCATCTCGAGCTCAATGCACCGATGACGTCCAAGGCTGCGCGTGAGTTGCTGCGGTCGGCTGACGGCGTCAGTTTGATTGAGGGCGATAGCGACCCGATGCCGCTGACGGATGCCTCGGGTCATGATGAAGTGTTTGTTGGCCGCATCCGCCAAGATCATTCCAATGATCATGGTTTGAATCTGTGGGTGGTGTCGGACAATCTGCGCAAGGGAGCTGCGCTGAATGCAATTCAGATCGGCGAGACGCTGATTGCCCGACACCACCCACAGATTCAAACCATGATCATTGGAATGATCTTGGCGGATGCGGCCAACAAACACTTCATCATGACCCGAGGCATCC
>JBCCHH010000454.1:0-2077 GCA_039028855.1 Pseudomonadota bacterium
CAACGCATATAGACCAAAACCCCATAGCGCAATCGGCAAACCAAGCAAGGTGGCGAAGCGGCTGTTCTGCACAATATCGCAACCCGAATCCGGCCCGCAAAACAAGGGCGATGCACTAAACAGGCTGCCAAACGATAAATACGCCGTAATCGCCATGCCGGTCAGGGCCAGTACTACGACCGGCCAGTCCGGCTCACGAGTGGCTTGCGCTTTGGCGGGTACTGCCGCCTTGGGCGCGGTCGGTCGTCGTTGCGGTTTCTTTCGTTTTGCCATGAGTCGCTTTCCAGAAAGGGTTAGTCGGATTGGCCTATGCCGAATTCCTGCTGTTGCCGCAGAATCATTCGATAGGCCACGTAGTATTTGTAGATATTGCGTACATAGTTGACCGTTTCCCGGCCAATGTCTTGCGCCGCCAGTACTTCAACGTGATCGAACCACTGGTTGGGATCAAGCCCCTGCGCTGCTGCCTGCTGCCGTAGCGATCGAATGCGGCCTGGGCCGGCGTTATACGAAGCCAGCGCAAGCAGAATTCGATTGTGTTCATCAATGGCCGGATCATCAAAGAAAGTATCGATCACAAAACGGACGTACTTGATGCCGGCGTGAATATTGTTTTCCAATTCCAGGATATCGCCAACATCCATATCGTCTGCCGTCGACTGTAGCAACTGCATCACGCCGATTGCACCGGCCGGCGAACGGACCGATTGATCGAGCGTCGATTCCTGATAGCCCTGCGCGACCAGCAATAGCCAGTCCAGATCGTAGCTCCGGGCATATTGCTGAAACAGATGCGCCATCTGGTTAAACCGGCCCATGGCTTCCTGCTGATGCGGGTTGCTAATCCATTTCGGGTTATCCAGGTAGCGATCGATCGTGATATTGCCGAATAAGGTGCCGTCACGATGGGTCTGCATGAAGCCATCGAGCTGTGCTTTTAGCTGCGTGTTTTGCCGCCGAACCGCCCAGGCAATATCGGCCCCCTGACGCAGTGCCAGCTCCGGATGCAGCTCAAGATCGGGCAAGACCTGCCGCCAGTAGCTCGCCATATAGCCATCGACAACGGCATGATCGGCAATGCCCGCGTTGACCATTTCCAATACGTCGCCATCCTCAAAATGAGGCGGCGCAAGCTCAACCTGTATGGCTGGCTCACCTGCGGCCTGCAGCCGATCACTCAAGCTCGACAGGCTCTCAAAGTAACTGCTGTCGGGACGCGCCAGCACCTGGCGGCCGGCTAATTGCTCGAGCCGGTCAATCGGCTCGGACGAAGGCCCGGAGACGACAATTTCGGAAATGCCTCGCGCAATCGGCTCGCTGAACAGCATGCGCTGCTGACGCGCCTCGGTGACGGTTAAATCCGCCACGATCACATCGCCACGACCTTCGAGCAGCCAGGGAATCAAACGCTCACGCGTAACCGGCACGGCCGCCACGCTGAGTGGGATTGTGCCCGTAGCCAGTTGCTCGTTCAGATAGTTTTCCAGTTCAGCCAGATAGTCCTGACTGATGCCACGCGGCCGGGCATTTTCATCGACAAAGAAAAAGATCGGGCTGTAGGGCACCAGCGCGCGAATCACGCGACGCTCGACCATTTCGTCCAGATCACCCGTAAACACAGCCGCAGCCGGAATAGCCTCAGCGGGCACCGACGCTGCAGATCGCTCGCGATGATAGGCCGATGACGTGCTTGCATCGTTTTGATCCTCAAGCGACTCCGTCGCATCAACCGTCGGCTCATCCGCACTGGGCAGCGTTGGATCGGGCGATGCATCACAAGCCGCAAGTGCCAGCACGATAATCAATAATCCGATCCGGCAGAGAAACCTGCGGTAAGAAGACGGATACCTATGTGCATTCATAGCAAAGCCTGGGGAAACTTAGAGTAGATCAACGACTTCATAGTTTAGAGCGTTTTCAGGATTCAAAATGCTGCGACAGCAACAAACCTGCAGCGCGAAGCCAGGCAAACGAACCGGCGATATCAGCCGTTCAATCAAGAAAGCGCAGCTAGAAATATAGTGGATCGATTTAATTGACCGGCCGGCCAGTTTATTGTTATAATTGATAGTATGAG
>JBCCHH010000455.1:0-2073 GCA_039028855.1 Pseudomonadota bacterium
CAGATGGATATCGCCGCTGTGAACGTTGATTTCGATTGAGGCCTGCTCTAGCGGTTCTAATATAGCATCAATATCGCCGGAAACGGATTCGACTTCGAAACTTGAAACTTCATAACCTTCGGCGGTGATATCGCCACTGACGCTTTGCAGTTCAATGCGGCCAAATAGCTCGCTCACTTCCAGATCGCCGCTGACAGTAGTCAGTTTTGTTTCGCGCTGTCCGCCACCTTCAACGGTTAGTTCGCCGCTGACGCTGGCCGCATTCAAACGCTGCGGACGCACGTTTCTGAGCATGACATCGCCACTGACGCTTTTGGCTTCGACCCTTTCTCCGTCGAGATCTTCAACATCAAGATCGGCGCTGACTACATTGACTTTGATCTGGGCTGAGTGCGGCACGTACAACGTTAAGTCAGAACTGGTCATGTTGTCGTACCAGCCCTGGTTCGATTTGATCGGCTCGAGTTCAATCGTCCAGCTATCGGCTGAGCCTTCGATGATCAGTTCTTCGACATCTTCGCCGAGCTCACCTTCGAGTCGGAATGAATCGTCGTTATGCCCGATTACCTGAAAATCACCGGTTACGGCCTGGAACTGGATGCGACCATCCGGATTGGCCGGTCGGCTTTCGTTGACCTCTTCGGCCAGCGCCTGAAGACTGAAGCTCAGGCTGATGGCAGCCACCAGGGCGACGGTCGTAATACGCGAGATTGGGTTAGATTTCATAGCTCGTTACTCCTTCAGATAATTCTTGTGTTTGGCGGGTATTGATTACTCTTGTGGACTGCGCTTGATTGAGCAGGTTGGACTGACGCAGTCGGGTCGCGACCAGCGTATCGATGAGCATTTGATAGCCTGGATTCAGCTCCAGCGCTGCTTCCAGCTCATCGATTGCACTTTGATATTCGTTCCATGCTGTGCGCATGTCGTCGCTCCATTCAATCTGACCTGCAAGTTGCGGCAGCAGGTTGGCTGCATTCATGGCATGAACTTCGGCGGCAATCGTTTCACTGCGATGCAGCTCGGACCAATTCGGTGAATCCAGATCAAATAGTGCGGCGACCGCGATTAAACTGACTGCGGCCGCAATGCCGCCGGACCACTTCACAACGGCATAGCGTTGATGCCGCGTTTGGCCTTCGATACGATGCTCGATCTTCGACCAAAGTGCGTCATCGACTTCGGCCGTCCGCGGCAGTGCGCGTAATCGACGATCAAGATCTTCGTCTTTTATGCTCATTTCAATTTCTCCTTCAACAGAGTGCGCGCCCGGTTTAGCTGCGATTTGTTGGTGCCGGGCTCGACCTTCAGGTATTTGGCGATTTCCTCATGAGTCCAGCCTTCAAGCTGGAACAGCACCAGCACCTCACGCGCACGCTTGGGTAAATCAGTGATGGCGCGTTCCAGATCCAGATCGGCCGCCGGCCAGGGTGGTTCCGGCGCACTTGCTTCTGTATATTCGCTGATGCTTTCTAGCCGACCGCGCCGTTTTTCGCTCAACGCACAGTTGATGGCGAGTTTACGCAGCCAGCCGGCGAATGCATGGGGCTCACGCAGTTGCGCCAGTTTCTTCCAGGCCAGTACGAAGCTGTCCTGCAGCCAGTCCTCGGCCAGCGTGCGATCGCCACCACTCAAGCGCCATAGCATCGGCATCAATCCTGGCGCGTGGCGTCGATAAAGATGTTCAAACGCACTGGAATCGCCCTGCTGCGCAGCCAGTACGTGGTCGTTCACTGCGTCTTCCAGCGTCGGCGAAAGTGAGGTAACTGAAGCTTGCATACCCGTAATGATGCGCTAAGCTGCAAAAAGGTTGGAACAATGATCAACATAATTTTTCAACCGCTGTTCGAAAGGTTGAACCATGACGGTTCCGAATTGCCGCAGGTTCAGCCGAAAATAAGCTTCATACAGCCAACAGGAGAATCACTGATGTTTGAACTTGGCACCGATTACAGCATCGCGATGGTTTGCCTGATCATTGCCGCTGCGATGATTGCCCTGACCGAACTGCCGGTGGCCTATGCGCGCAAGAAGCAGGACGGCAGATATGACAATCGCAATCCCAGAATGCAG
>JBCCHH010000456.1:0-2071 GCA_039028855.1 Pseudomonadota bacterium
ACTCGACTGTAAATGTGGTGAGACCGCCATTGGCCCAGATAAAGTCAGTTTCGTTACGGTTGGCGCCCTGACCTAAATCGGGAACGCCGACAAACAGCTCACGGGCGCCATCATTATTGAAATTACGCGCACGCCAGCCCATGAAGGTTTCCACGCTTTCGGCGCCTTCGGCTAATACCTGTGCCTTGCCCGGCAGGCTACAGGCGCACAGGGTAAAGAGAAATATGCCGGTCAATGTTCTCAATGCTGTGATTTCCATCATATTTATATTAAAATTGAGTACTAAATCAGGAAATCAGCGGTTTTGAGAAAACCCGACACAGGCCTGCAAATTGCGTTAGCGTGTGCTGCTAAATCCTGAAGAGAAGCATCTGCATGCATATCGCACTCGTGAATGATCACAGCACGATTGAACCTGAAGATCGAACGCCCTATATCCGCCAGATTTTGACCGAGGATGGCTATCTAATCGATGCTTTCAGCACGCTGAAGGCTGAAACGACACGAGTGGATTGGGCCGATACGTCGATCGGTTGGTCACAGTTCGATGCCATCCTGATTCGTCAAACCTGGGATTACTTTGAGCAATACGATGAGTTCACGGCGTGGTTGAATCGGGTGGAGCAGCAGACCCGCGTGGTTAATCCGGTACCGGTGATGCGCTGGAATGCTGACAAGCGTTATCTGGTCGAGCTGGCTGAGGCCGGCGTTGCTACGGTGCCGACACAAGTATTTGAGCGTAGTCCTACCGCGCCTGATCTGGCCGGGTTGATGGATCAGCAAGACTACACTGCGGCGGTGATTAAACCCGCGGTATCAGGTGCCGGTCGTGAAACCTGGCGTATTGCGCGTAGCCAGGCCGAACAGCAGCAGTCGCGCTGGCAGTCGCTGCTTGCGCAGGAAGACATGCTGCTACAGCCGTTTATGCCGGACATTCTTGAGAGCGGCGAGGTTTCGCTGGTCGTTATCGGTGGCGAAGTTACCCACGCCGTGCATAAAATTGCCGCCCCAGGTGAATTTCGTGTGCAGGACGACCATGGCGGCAGCGTGCATCCGCATCAACCGACTCGGGCTGAAATCGCGCTGGCTGAACAAGCGATCTCAGCCGTGTCTGGCGAAGTCGCTTATGCGCGTGTGGATCTGGTCGAAAGCCCGCTTGGGCCTCAGGTGATGGAACTGGAGCTGATCGAGCCCGAACTCTTTTTCAGAAACGCACCGCTTGCGGCGCAGCGCTTGGCGGAAGCGGTCTTCAGCGCAGACTAAAGTACTGTTGCTGTATCAGCAGGCCTGTTTGGTGGATTTGTGATGGATAGTGCCCAATGGCTTGGCAAACAGCAGATCATTCAACTCGATCAGGCCGGATACTTTCTGAACCTTTATGGTTTCATTCGATGTTTTTCGCAGCCAGTACGGCTCGTTGTCCGACTGAATGAATATTGAATGACTGCTAGTAATCTCGGCTGAGCTATCAAGGTTTAGCCACTGTTTGGAACTGTAACCAGCCGTCAGCATGGCTGCTAGAAGTGCGCAGATGAGTAACTCAATTAGGCTTTCGCTGTCTCTGGTCATTTCTATTTCGCTCAAGTAGCCATGCAGTCAGAAAAGTAATCGCTTATACCACTGAACTAATGATGCCGGTAGATAGATTGTCGAAAAAACCTTCACGTCAAAAAAGCGTAAGAGATAAAAGGCGAAGGCAATTCCGACGGCTATATCAGTACGCATTGCGGGATATTTCGAATCCATTTGCGATCATTAGTACTCAGTAGACGATTGCAGCAGCGAAAAAGTTGCATCTGTTTTCGAATTATTCGTGCAAGACCGGTTGAGCGGGCTTGATGGGCTCTGTCAGAACGAGGTTTGATGCTCGACCGGTCGGGCGCTTCGGGCCAGGCGGTCGAGTACGCCGTTGACGAAGCTATGGCCCTGTTCGGCGCCAAAGCGGTGGGCGAGTTCTACCGCTTCGTCGAGCACGACCCGATAGGGAATTTCGGGGTGGTTGAGTAATTCGGCTGTGCCAATGCGCAGAATCACGCGTTCCATCGGATCGAGGCTCGTGTCGAGTCGGTCG
>JBCCHH010000457.1:0-2070 GCA_039028855.1 Pseudomonadota bacterium
AGGCATTGAGCGCCGAGCAGCAGCGCGAACTCGCCGACCACCAGGCACAGCAGGCACGCGAAGAAGCCAATCAGGCGCGACGTCTGGCCGAAGCCCAGGCAACGGAGGTTGAGCTGGCCCGCCGCGAAGCCGAACTGGCGTCCGAAGCCGCAGACAGCCTGCGCCGCCGGCTCGAGTACATGGAATATCGCGAAACCGATCGCGGTGTCGTCATTACGCTCGGCGATGTGCTGTTTGAAGTCGGCCAATCCGAGTTGTTACCGGCCGCGCAACAGAATTTGAACGACGTGATCGAACTGCTCGAAAGTGAGCCCGACAAACAAATCCGCATCGAGGGCCATACCGATGCAACCGGGCCGGCGGCGGTCAATCTGCGACTATCCGAACAGCGTGCCGAAGCCGTTCGCCGGGCACTGATCGATCTCGGTATCGCCGCCGGGCGGATGCGCGCAGTCGGTATGGGCGAGGATTTTCCGATTGCCAGCAACGAATCTGAGACAGGCCGGGCCAGCAACCGTCGAGTGGATGTAATTGTATTGAACAACTAGAACGGTTGTTTGAGACCGCTTCTATTCGGCTCGGGTTCCTATCCGGCAATTTTTTGCTTGTCAAATCTGTCTGAATGCGATACAACTAGTATCCGAATCAGACGGAACGAAACGTGCAAGCAGCCACCCTCGCTGACACCCAAACCCACCTGCCTCAGGCTCAGCCTGAGCTCTTCTTGAAGTCCTGCTCAGCCATCGGCTTATTGGCTTTTCACAATCCAACTTCGCCCCTTCAAGCTCCGGCCCGACGCAGGCAGACCATCGGGTGCGTACGATTGCGCCCTACACTCACATTGACAACAGGAAAACGCCATGTTTGAACATCGTCAGGAACAAATGGAAGCGCTAATGAAAGAAAACATCGAGTTTCGCAAGATGTATAGCGACCACCAGCAAATCGAAAAACGCGTCACCGCAGCCGAAAACGGCACGGCGCCGATGGAAGACCTGGCACTGAATCAACTCAAACGGGAAAAACTACAAATCAAGGATCAACTCAACCGCATGATGGAGCAGTCACAGGCGGCTTGAACAAATCAAACCTGACCTTCTAAAGCCCGCGCGTTAATCGTGCGGGTTTTTTCTGAATAGGTACTGCGCAGTTATTGTCTTCCAAACCAGCCTAACTCGTCGGCCGTTTCAGGGCCAATGATGGTTCGTTCCAGTGAGGGCGCCTGCTCGGCGCGACCTCGGTCGACGGGAATTCGACCGGCCATAATTTCAGCCAGGCGCTGCGGGTAGCGCGGACGCCGATCCGGCTCGGCATAACCCTGCGGATAAATCGGCAGATTGGTTTCAAGATCGTATTTGTCGCTCGCGCCGACCGTGTGCAGCAGCTCATGCAAAATCACGACACGATTCTGCCCCTGCATGGCCTCACTTGCGAACAGGTTTGCTATGGCAATGCGTACACGCTCCAGGCCGATAGAATGCGGCAGCACACGCCCGGCAACAGGTACATGGTAGCGCGCGATCACGACAATATCCGGATCACGGCCCTGGTCGTCGAAACGCCAGCGCCACCAGCGAAGCCGTAACACCCACCACATGCGCTGCAGCACATTGCCGTGAATCGGCGTGGGTGGCGGCGGGTTGTCGGTCGCCTCAGCCAGCTCGATATAGATTGGCGTTTGCAGCGCTACATTCCAGCGCCGCGCTTCGCTACGCATCTTTTCGGCGATGGGTTGAAAGTCGGCTGCAGCCAGGCTCGCCATGAAGCCATCAACCACCTCACTGCCATCGGCATTGACCGGATAGACCGAAACGAACAACGGCACTTCCCAACTGGCAATGCGCGCACGGTCGTTGAATACATTGTGCACGACCAACAGCAGCACAATCAGCAACAGCAGAATACGGATTTGCTTGAAGGTCAACACTATCGTCAAAACTATCGGTCGGCCCTTCGACGCAGGTAATTGAGCAGGTCCACGCGAGTGATCAGGCCAAGAAATTGATTGCCATCAAGCACGATCGCAACACGATCGCGATTAAAGATCGGCGGCAGCCTGTCAATCGAATC
>JBCCHH010000458.1:0-2062 GCA_039028855.1 Pseudomonadota bacterium
ATAGTCCCGCCGAGTTCTACTGCACGAAGTACGCGTAGCTTTGCACGTAATACGTGCACAATCGGGGGCGCACCCGGCAGTCGCGATACCTCGTTGCCAACATCGGTGATGGTGCCGATACTTTCATGGCCCGCCACGACTGGATACTGCGTCATGCCACGGTCATTGTGTGCCGTGTGCAGGCCGCTGTGGCAGATCCCGCAATAGTCGATCTCGACCATGACATCATCCGGCGTAGTGAACGCCGCTGGATTTCAAACGATACGACGCGGATTCGACCAGCCTTTGCTGTATCGGCTTTGGCTGGCATCGCAAACGTCGGTTTTGATGACCGAGTGGATAAGCCGGTATCATGCGGCTTCAACACGGCCGGATCGTTGAGATTGATCGTTCATGCGTAACCGAAAGAAACTAGTTAGAAACGGTATTGGGCTACTGGCCGTATTCATGGCCTCCTTGCTGGGTGGTGAAGCCATTGCTGAAACTCATGTGCCCGAACTGCCGCAGGTGGTCCGTGTGCACTATCAAACTATGGAGCAGTTGCAACAGTTGCGTGCGTTGCGCGGGTTTCAGGGTCTTGACTGGCGTGCTCAATATGTAGTGTTTGAACTCAGGCAGGCAGGCGTGGAGCGTTTACAGAATGCGGGTTGGCCGGTGCAGGTCGATCCATTGCGCCAGGCCGAGCAGGATCGTTGGTTAGAGCTGGATCACCAGAGGTCGCTGCGCGGTAATCCCGATACGATCCCCGGCTTCTCCTGTTATCGAACGGTTGAAAAAACCCATGCCGACCTGGCGGCATTGGCTGCGCAATACCCGAATCTGACCAAGTGGCAGGTCATCGGCCAAAGCTGGCAACAACAGCAGGGCAATCCGAATGGCGATGCCATCCGAGTCCTCGTGATTGCCAACCAGGATTCACCGCACCCACAGGCGCCGCTGGTCGTTATGGCGGCGATGCATGCACGCGAATTGACCACGGCTGAGACCGCAACCCGCCTGGCTGAACATATCCTCGACAACCAGTCCGATCCGGACATTGGTTGGCTGCTCGATCACCGTGAAATCCACATCATTGCCCAGCACAACCCGGATGGTCGGCGGCAGGTTGAGGCTGGGGTGGCGTTGTGGCGTAAAAATCAAAATACGACGGCGTGTGCATCGGGCAATCTCATAACAAGCTGGCCCGGCATCGACTTAAATCGCAACAGCAGTTTTCTGTGGAGCAATCCCAACTCGTCGGGCAATCCGTGTAGTGATACCTACCGTGGACCGGTGGCTGCATCTGAGCCAGAGACTCAGGCGATCCAGAATTATCTGCAGCAGGTATTCGAAGCGCAGCGCCCGGCGCCCGATATGACTTCACCGGCGCCTGACGATAGCGAAGGCGTGTTTATCTCGATTCACTCATTCAGCGAGTTGATTCTGTTTCCCTGGGAAGGCCTGGGCGGCGGAAGCAACAACAACGCACCCAATCATGATGCGCTTGCGATTCTCGGCCGCAAGTTCGGTTTTTATACCGACTACGCCGTTGGCCGCACATTGCTGGGTCCGGCCGGTGGCACTACCCCTGACTATGCCTACGGTGAATTCGGCGTGGCGGCCTACACTTTCGAACTCGGCACTCAGTTTCAACAAGACTGCGACAGCTTCGAACAGACCATCTGGCCGGATAATCGCGACGCGCTGATGTTTGCCGCGCGCGCAGCCCGGCGACCGTACCAGACCCCGGCCGGGCCGGAAATTACCGCGTTTGACGCTAATGTGGTTGGAAACCAAATCCAGTTTACAGGCCAGGCTGCGGACAACCGTTACTTCAGAGGATTTTCCACCGAACTACCCACAGACGATCCGATTGCTGATGTCGTGGAAATAACCGTCAGCCTGGGCGTGCCGCCGTATCTGGCCAATCAAACCTACGTTTTTCCTGTGGCCAATCCAGCAGTACAAACGCCATTTTCCGGTAACTTGCCTACAGGCACATTGCCGCCAGAAAATGGTCTGATTTTTGTCGTTGCAAGCGATGCGGATGGCGCGACCGGCGTGCCACGCGTCATTGCCGTTG
>JBCCHH010000459.1:0-2058 GCA_039028855.1 Pseudomonadota bacterium
AACACGGCCTCGAACTCGGTCAAACGCGAGTTGGGTTTCATATGAAATGATGGTTTCAAAATCCCATTTTTCTGCCGCGTAAAACTCAGTGCCGGCTCTTGGGCGACCACTCCTGTCGTAGACGTTAAGGAATCCGCTGGCAAAACCAAGCCTTGAACCCGTGGCCTGGCGCCTGTCTCTGTGCATGCGAAGAGCGGTTTTTTCGATCGCAAGATGGTCGCCGTACTCTGGTAATATTTCGTCTTGATAAATCTGCATGGCTTTGCGCTGTTCGGGCTCACTCAGCATTGCCCATAGTTTTTCGGACATGTCCACCATTTCGGGATAACCGCGTTCGGCCGAAAGCTCAATCCAGGCCCAGCCGCGAGCAGCGTCGTAGTCTGTACCTTCGCCACGCAGATACATTGCGCCAACGTTGTATTGAGCGAACTTGTCCGCCCAGCGAGCGGCGTTCTTGAAGTGGGCGAGGGCAGCATGAAACATGCTGGCCTCGTATGCACGCATTCCCCACACCATCTCATCATAGCTCGGCGTATGTTCATTAAAGTCGTACTGTCGTTGACCCGGGCGCTCAACATCAGTCGCGCTGACGCTTTGAAGAACTAGAGTTGAGCCAAGTACAACAACGAAGATTGAAGAGCGGACAAATGTGCCTGGTTTCCAGCCTACAGTCATAATTACCACCAGATTCAGCGTAGTACGCTAGACAAAATAGCATGAACCCTGCTGGCCTACTAGCAAAAAAACCAGAAACAGCTTGATAATCCAATCGGGTTTATCTACAGCGGGGATTTGTGCTCCCTCACTGTGATGGGCGTTGCGCTTATGTGTTTAGGTGACGACAAACAGCTTATCGTCCTGGTGTGGGCTGCAATCGAAGACGATGAAGATCAGCATCCTGAAACCGGGTCGGAAAGCGATTGATTTGCCCGTACTCAGCAATTGATTAAAGCGGGCTTCAGGCTGCTTTTTTGTATTGTTGCTTGATTCAGCCCTGAAAAGCGAATTCGATTTGGCATTGCGTTGTGGAATCGGTTAAATTGGTTTGAAACTATCTGCAATAAACCTGTCGAGCAGTTCTTGAGCACACTCAGAACTCATGAGTTCTCTCGGCCTGTCCAATTTCCTAGGGAGATCAATATGCCTTTAATCGCGGGCACAACGTTCGATTTATTTCGTTTTTTACTCTTAACTATGCTTTGTTTAGCTCTGGCCAGCATTGCTGTAGCGGACGAGCGAGTGATTCGCATTACTGATTCGGAAGCCCGGCAACAGGCTGAACGGGTGCTGGTCGAATCTCAAGTGGTTTATCAACGAGACTACGGCAGCTATCGTTGGCTGGTGTTGGACGATGCAGCTGCGTCGAGCCTGGTGGCTGCCAAGCTGGAACATGAACAGATCGACAACCCTTTTCTGATTCGTTTTCAGAACCATCGCTTCGACCCACTTAAGCGGAAGTCAGGATCGGCAATCGAGAGTGCAGATGGCAAAGCTCTGCGGCTGATTCAGCTCTATGGCCCTGCGCTGGCTTCGGATTTGTCGGCGCTGCAGCTTCAGGATATAGATGTGATTCAGTTTTATCCGGGTTTTGCGTATCTGGTCTGGGCCGATCAACAAGCACTGAACAATTCGCGCTCGCTGTCTTTTGTGCGCGCAACCACAGACTTTGTTAGCGATTTGAAAGCCCAGCCGGGTCTTGAGCGGCGCAGCGAGCGCGGTGTGATTGAAAACATCAACGTGCATTTTTATAACAGCGGCAGCCCGCAGGCGATTGCAAACCGTTTCCATGACCTGGGCGTGACGGTACTGGATGTAACGCCGGCACAGCCCGATCAGAAACTCTGGAATGCAGTGATCAGCGCCGATGTGCAATCACTGAAAGCACTGGCCGATGTGCCTGAAGTGATTGCGCTGACCTACTTGAGCCCCGAGCCGCAACTGGAAGACGAAAGCGCCACGCAGGTACTCGCCGGTAACCTTGATATGAATAACGACCCCTTCCCGGGTTACCCAAGCTGGTTGGGGCAGGTCGGGCTGGATGGCAATGGGGTAATCTGG
>JBCCHH010000460.1:0-2048 GCA_039028855.1 Pseudomonadota bacterium
GGCCGGCGCAGCGTCCGCACCGGTAAAACTCAGTTGGGTAATGATCAACACATGAATGACGATGGCAATCACCAAGGCGAGCCCGATGACTTCGTGATCGCCGGGTAAGCTGCGGGTTAATGGAATAGCCTGGCTCATCAATTCAATTGCTTATGATTCGCGCTATTGGCCATCATAAATCCAGGCCATCAAACAGTTCACCGGCAATATTCAGATCAAACTGCGCATCGAGTTCGCGCACGCAGGTTGGGCTCGTCACGTTGACCTCGGTCAACCGATCGCCGATCACATCCAGCCCGGCCAGCGCTATGCCATGCTTGATCAACACCGGTCCGACCGCTTCGGCAATTCGCCGTTCGGCAGCGTTGATCGGCCGGCCTTCGCCGCGACCGCCACGCGCCAAATTGCCGCGAAAATCCGAACCGCCCGGAATACGCGCCAGCACATAAGGCACGAACTGGCCGTTGATCAGCAATACGCGATTGTCTCCGTACTCAATTTCAGGCAGGAACTGCTGCACTAGCGCTAACTGACGACCTTCATCGGTCAGGGTTTCGATCATTACACTCAGATTCGGGTCATCAGCCGATGCCAGAAAAATACCGCGCCCGCCCATCCCGTCCAGCGGTTTGAGCACGGCTTTTTGTTCGGTGTGTATAAACTCGCGCAAGCGTGACATGCTTGCAGAAACGCAGGTACGCGGCATCCAGTCTGGAAAATAGCTGATCGCGAGCTTCTCGTTAAAACGCCGCAGAGAAGCCGGTCTGTTCACTACTACTGCGCCCGACTGCTCAGCGATCTCAAGCAACAGGGTTGAATACAGATAACTATCGTCTACCGGCGGGTCGGAGCGCATAAATACTACATCACCGCTGCCCAGCGCCCGATAATCGGTATCGATTTCACTGAACCAATCGATCGTCTGATCACGCACTTCGACCCTGCGCATACGGACAAAACACTGGCCCTGATCCATCTCCAGATCTGCCTCGTTGGCATACCAGATCGACAACGCCCGGCGCTGTGCTTCGAGCATAAGCGCAAACGTCGTATCCTTGACCGGGTTGATCCTGGCCAGGTCATCCATGATGAAGATCACTTGAGGCATCGCACTATTTTCCGTATATCTGGGTTTCGATCAACCGCTCAGCAAAAGTATGACGCGGCTCACATTAAAAGCCTGTTATGGTGGTGGATTCAATGGATTCAACGTTTTAGACTATATATATGAGAACGTACTATACTTGTTCATGTGCAATTAGCCGTATCCGAAGCGGTGTAGTCATCGATCGTTAATCACTGTACAAAACAATAAAGCCGTCAGACCAAACAAAGACGATATTTTTAGGGTGGAAACACATGAGCAACGAAACAAATAGTTCTGAGCGTAGCAGCGCACTGCAGGGCCTCAAGGTCATGATCATCGATGATAGCCGCACGATTCGCAAATCCGCGGAAACCATGCTGAGCCGCGAACAGTGCAAGGTGATGACCGCCGATGATGGCTTCGAGGCCTTGTCGTTAATTCATACTCACCGCCCGGATGTCGTTTTGGTCGACATCATGATGCCACGTCTGGATGGCTATCAGACCTGCGCCATTATCAAGAATAACCACCAGTTTCGCGCTACACCCGTGATCATGCTGACCAGCAAGGATGGTTTGTTCGACAAGGCGCGCGGCCGCATCGTTGGTTCGGATCATTACCTGACCAAACCATTTACCAAAGATGAACTGGTCGAAGCAGTGCTGAAGCACGCGCCGGTTTCGCAAGCGGCTTGAGCAAAATAGATTAACTACAGCACACAGCAGTCAAGCCCATCGATCCGACTTGATGCCTTGTCTGTTAAGTACACTTTGCACGATTAGCCGTAATTGAAAATACGCCAGCAAGGGAGGAGAAAATCGTAGCGATGAGCAATCATTCGGCAAGCAATACTATGAACGCAGCCGAAACGAACCGACTGTTCGCACTGCTCGAAGATTTCGAGCAACGCAGTGTTGCACATGATTCAACCCGCTCGAGTCAACAGGATCGCGAACATAAC
>JBCCHH010000461.1:0-2040 GCA_039028855.1 Pseudomonadota bacterium
CAACGGCGAGTCCGAAAACGATCGTTCAGGATTTTCCGTCAGTACCGCAGGCGACTTCAATGCGGACGGCATCGACGATCTGATCGTCGGCGCTCCCAATGCCGACGTGAGTGGAAGTGCCAACGCAGGCAAAAGCTATGTAATTTTCGGTTCAGACAGCGGGCTGGCCAGCCCGCTGAATCTGGACACCATAAACGGTCAGAACGGCATCGTACTGAATGGTGAGTCTGCCGGCGATTACTCCGGTCGCTCGGTCAGCCATGCCGGTGATATCAACGGCGATGGGATTGATGATTTGATTATTGGTGCGCCTGGAGTCAATTACGATACGAAATACGATACAGGCCGCAGCTATATCGTGTTTGGCTCTGCAAGCGACCTACCCAATCCGCTTAATCTGTCGACGCTAAATGGTCAGAATGGATTTGTCCTGGGCGGTGCTTTCGAGGATGAAGCTTCAGGAACTTCAGTCAGCCGTGCTGGTGACGTCAACGGCGACGGCATTGATGACCTGATCGTTGGCGCACCACGCTTTAGTACCAATACGGGAATCGCCTACGTGCTGTTCGGACGGCCTTCGCTTGATCTTCAGATCCGCAAATCCAACGGCCGCCCCGGCGTGGCTACGGACGAAGCCACCACCTGGCAGATCGAAATCCGCAACGTCGGTTTTGCCGATGTGCGCGACGCCGTGGTAACCGATACTCTACCGGCCGAAGTCAATAGCGGGCAGGCAACCTGGATGTGCACCGCCAGTGCCGGGGCAAGCTGTCCGAATGCGTCCGGCACGGGCAATATCAACGAAACCTTTGACCTAGCGCTTGGCGAAGCATTGACCTATCGCCTGACTGCAGAAGTGACCGCCAATGAACCGGCCGTGGTCGCCAACACCGCGACAGTCTCACTCGCGGCAGGTTTGATCGACCTCAACCCTGCCAGCAACCGCGCGACCGATTCGGACCCGGTTGGCCTGTTTGCCGATGGATTTGAAACCGAAGGATAATGGCAGTTTTCGGCGTTCGATTCCGATTATCTTGTTAAACCTACAAAATTAGCTATTGTCATGAATACATTCAAACCGACCAAATTGGCACTTGCACTAAAGCTAGCTCTGGTGGCGGGCGTCTGCCAACAGGCCGGTGCTGAGCCTTTTCCGTCTCGATTCGATCTTTTAGAACTGGACGGTTCAAATGGTGTGGCCATTATTGGCGGATCTGCGGAAGAGCTATCCGGTTTCTCCGTCAGCGCAGCGGGTGATTTGAATAATGACGGAATTTCAGACGTAATTCTCGGTGCCTATCTTGCTGACAATACGCTGGGCGGGGTTGATTCTGGCCGAAGTTATATTATCTACGGGTCGAACAACACCTTTTCCAGCCCCATCGAGCTGAATGATTTCAGCAACCCGGATTTATTTTCAGCCTTCGGCGGGGAAGCCATTTCGGTCACCCGGTTTTCCGGTCACTCGGTCAGTGGTGCTGGCGACTTTAACGATGATGGCGTCGATGATTTCTTGATTGGCGCTCCTGGAAACCGTCTGGGCTCTCCGTTGCAAGCAACGTCTGGAAGAGCCTATCTGGGTTTTGGCCGAGCTTTTCTGAGCAACACATTCCTGGGCAGCTTCACCGGGGCGACCGGGTTTAAGATCAATGCCGAAAATGCATTCGATACCACGATTGGCTATTCGGTCAGCAGTGCCGGGGATTTCAATGGTGATGGCATCGATGATATCCTGATCGGAGCTACTCGAGCCGATCTTGGCGGCAACGGCAGAGGCGGCAGAAGTTACATCTTGTTCGGTACGTCAAGCATCACCAGTCCTTTCGAATTCGAGTTGAGCGCATTGGATGGAACCAATGGCGTGGTGATCGCCAAAGGCGCATTGGACAACCAATTCGGCTATTCGGTCAGCTCAATCGGTGATTTCAAGGGCGATAAACTTGATGATGTCATCATCGGGTCTCCTGGTAGCTCAAGCAATGGAAACAATTCAGGCAATAGTTATATTGTGTTTGGCACCGACACATTGCTGACCAGCCC
>JBCCHH010000462.1:0-2039 GCA_039028855.1 Pseudomonadota bacterium
TTTGAGCCGGTCGAATGGCTAAGCGGCTCGGTTGATTATTTCAATATCGAAATTTCAGATCGAGTGGCGAATATTTCTTCCCAGACAATTATCAACTGCCTAAATGGTAGTCAAACCAACTGCCCTCCTGGACTGTCTAACTTTGATCCAAGTATCACTCCACCAGACCCTAGCCTGGGGTTAGGTTTAGCTAGAGGCCCTGCAGGAAATATTGTCTTCCTTCAACGTGGTTCAGCTAGTCTCGGTACGCTCGAAACAAATGGTTTTGATATCAACCTGAGAGGTAATTTTGACTTGGGTAACTGGGGCCGCATTACCAGTGATGTTCAAGGTACCTACACGATGGAATATATCGTCGATGGCGGTGACAATGTTGCCGGTTCGAAAAACCCTGCGAATGAAAGCATTCCTCGCTGGCGTGCCGGTAAAAACACCGTTTGGGCAATTGGTGATTTTGCATTCTCTTGGAATATGAACTACACCAGCCGTATCGATCGTGCGATCGACGCTACCGATCTTGATGGCTTGGAGTCATGGATTACACATGACCTGCAGGCCAATTGGTATGCTCCTTGGAACGGTCAGATTACTGTAGGTGTACAAAACGTAGCCAATCGTGATCCTGTGCTGGATACAGGTGAAGGTGATGGCTATGACTTCGATCTGTATGATGCGTATGGTCGTGTACCGTACATTCGCTACACGCAACGCTTCTGATCAAAATTTGCCTTGTTGAAGTAACTGAGACGGCCCGGATTTCCGGGCCGTTTCTTTTATTTTTCCAGTATTGTTGATTACGATGTCACAACGGATTGAACGAAAACCGCTAACTGACTTTGATAGCTGGTCTAACTATTGGGCCGGTGGTGTAATGACCTCGTTGCCGGAGGACTTCAGCGGCAATTACGATGGTGAGATTGCCGAATTCTGGTATCGTCAGTTTGAAGGCTTGCCTGCGCGAGCGTCATTACTGGATGTCTGTACCGGCAACGGTGCGATAGCCTTGCTGGCCGCGCAATATAAAAAAGAAAATCAAACAGATTTCACGATCCAGGCGCTTGATGCAGCACAAATCTATCCAGAGCGATTAACGGCACAAAATAGCGCTTGGCGCGTTTATCTTTCGCAAGTCGAATTCACTGATCAGACGCCCTTCGAGTCGTTCAGCGCACCTGTGCATTCGTTTGATCTGATTTTCAGCCAGTATGGCCTTGAATACTGCGATCTACCCGCAGCGGCAGTGCAATGCAAGCGTCTAATCAAACCTGGCGGGCGGCTGGTTATCGTAAGTCACGCGGTTGATACTGAGATATTGACAACGATGTTTGGTGAGTATAAGCAATATCAGCAGTTGATTAATTCGGCTTTGATTCAATCGATCCGATCCGCAATGCAGTCAGGGAAAGTAGAAGATCCAGTCTGGCGTCAAATCGAGCGCGCCATCGGTGAGTTACAAGATGCGCAAGTAATCGAATGGGCTCCGGTAATTGACTATGCGCTCCAGTTGGCGAGGCACGTCCAGGCAGCGAAAAATGCTCTTCCAGAAGCAGGCAAAGCGCAAATAATAGCGGCGTGTTCTCAGCTGGAGCACGGATATGCAAGGTTGACCCATATGCTTGCTGCAAACCAAAAAATAAATGAAAGTTCCGACTGGACGCAAGTCTTCGTCGAGCATGGCCTTGCTCGACTCGAGCAAGGGTCGATTCGATACTCAGGCAAGCATCGAGTTGGTGATTATTATATTTTTAGCCAACAAGATTACGGTTGATGGAATTCTATGGGCTTGTGCCCGATAGCTAGAATCTTGCGTTAATAGCAACGGTCATTCTTCTGGATTTTGCTTCATTTGGCATCACAACTTTGGCGTTGAAGTTCCTACGACAGCCGGGCTAGGGCTCGAAATCGATGAGGACAAATTACGCCAATACACCCGCAAGGCGAAGTAAGGAGCAAATATGTTATTCAAAGTTGAAATGACTGTGATACCGCCAGCACATCTGAGCGAAGAAGAATTTAATGCAATTAAGTTGAAAGAAAAA
>JBCCHH010000463.1:0-2032 GCA_039028855.1 Pseudomonadota bacterium
GATGGTCGCATATAGGACAGATGGTCGTTTTGAGTCAAAATAGGTTATTTTATATGTCAATAATTTATATTGCTTATAGGCTTCGCAACAACACCCAAATCGACAACGCCGTCAGCAGCACTGGCGGCAAGATGGCGATGGGTTGTGCCGGAAGGTTGACGACGAGGCCGAAGTAGCCGAGTAGGTTGGTTAGCAGGTAGTAGCCCAAGCCGATACCAACAGCGGCGACGACTTTGAGGCTGACTGCGCGGTTTTTGGTGGGCGTCGCGCTTAACGCTGTCGCGATGAGCACCATGCCCAGACAGGCCAGCGGCAAGGCAATGCGTTGCCACAATACGAGCTCGAACTCGCTGGCATCACGGTCGCGCTGTTTGAGGCTGCCGACGTACGTCCACAAATCGGTCAGCGGCAAACTGGCCGGCGGTTGGCGGAATAACTCAAGCTGGCGCTCAGCCAGAAATGACGACCATCGATATTCATCGACGCGTTCAATTCGATCCTCGGCACCTTGCCAGTCCATGGACTTGATGATGACATTTTCCAACAGCCATTCAGACTCACCCGGTACTGCTTCGGCCGCCTGAATATGTCGTTCGAGCTGGCCGGCGGCATCGAACTCATAGATATTGATTTGACCAGGAAGCTGGCCCGGCTCCATTATTCCGACATTCATGAATCGGTTTTCCGAACGGACCCAAAGCCCATGCCACGGATGCCACAAGCTGCTTTCACTCAGCGCATCGCCCGCCAGGCGCTCGGGCGATTGATACAGCACGGGCGCCAGGTACTGCAGCGCGATCAACGCAGCCAGCGCAACGCCCAGGCCCGGAATCAGTGCCAGCCGCGTGATGCGCAGTAGCGATACACCGGCCGAACGCATAATCGTCAATTCGCGCTGCGCCTGCATGGACGAAAGCACGGTCGCCGTCGCCAGTACGGCCACAACAGGCAGCAGATCAATCAGATCAACCGGCACCTGGATCAGTGAACGCCAAATAACAACGCCCATCGAGCCTGACGCACTGGATTGACCCAATAATTCGAGCATGGCGATCAGCCATACCAGCGCGCCAATCGTAACCAGCATGCCGGCGTATCCTTTGCCCAGCCGGGTAAGCACATGTTTGGCCAGCACGCTCATCAGATGGGGCCTCCCGGCCCATGCCAGCGGCGCCACAGACGAACCAGCAACACAGGCAGAATCACAATCGGCAGCCAGAACAGGCCCGGCCAAATCGGGATCGTTTCGGCATCAATGCGGTTCGCCAGCATGCCGACGACAGCAAAATACATCGCCACCAGCAAGCTGGCGCTGACCACTTTGGCCGCCTGACCTCGGCGTGGATTAATCCGCGCGATCGCCAACGCAGCCAGCGCCAGCAATAGCGTTGAAATCGGGCTGAGCACACGCCACTGCAACTCACCCCATTCCAGTGCGCCAGGGCTTTCGGTGAGTTCGGACAAACTCAGGGCCCGCCGCACGCGATTGCGCTCAACCGGCGGCGGCGGATCGAACTGAACCAGCAATCGATCCGTCTGGCTGATCAGATCCGCATCACCGCCCGATTCCAGCCGATAGGAACGCACGTTGCCGGTAAACAACAAGCCGATGGAGCCATCATCCTGCGTCTGCTGCTGCAGGCGCTCGGCCCGCAGCATGCTGCGATAGTTGGGCAGGCGCTGATGCACCAACACATCTTCGAGGATACTGTTATTTCCTCGTTCGGCAAAAATCACCCATTGTTCGTCGCCAACCTCAAACCGACCCGGCTCAACGCGGGACAGATCAACCTGGGTGACCAGCTCGCCTTCCATTTGGTACAAGCGATCGTAGGCCCAGGGGCGAAATACGTTGGACAACAGCAGCACGAAAATAAAACCCAGTAAAGCGATGATTAAAACCGCACGCACTACCGCTTTGCGACCGACACCGGCCGCGGCCATGGCCGTCATTTCGTAGCCGCTCTGCAGCCGACCCAAAGCAATGACGACTCCAAGCATGATCGAAGCCGGGATCAGCACATCAAGGAAA
>JBCCHH010000464.1:0-2030 GCA_039028855.1 Pseudomonadota bacterium
CCGATCACGCTGAAACTCAACGGCACGGCCGGACAGAGTCTGGGTGCGTTTAATGCCGCCGGCCTGCAGATCGAACTGACCGGCGAGGCGAATGATTATGTCGGCAAAAGTATGGCCGGCGGCTGTATCACCTTGCAGCCGCCACACGATGTGAAGTATTCGGTCCGGCACACGCCCATTCTCGGTAATACCTGTCTGTACGGCGCCACCGGCGGCGAGCTGTTTGCGGCCGGCACGGCCGGCGAACGCTTTGCCGTGCGCAACTCGGGTGCAATCGCCGTGGTCGAGGGCGCCGGCGATCACGCCTGCGAGTACATGACCGGCGGCGTGGTCGTGATTCTGGGTACAACGGGCATCAACTTCGGCGCCGGCATGACCGGCGGCTTCGCCTACGTGCTCGATCTCCAGCGCGATTTCGTCGATCGTTACAACCATGCCCTCATTGACATCCAGCACATCGCGCCCGACAGCATGGAAAACCATGTGCATCATCTGCGCGGGCTGATCCGGCGACACGCCGAGCTGACCGGTAGCGATTGGGCCGAAGAAATTCTCGACGACTTCCGCCGCATGCTGCCGAAATTCTGGCTGGTCAAACCGAAAGCGGCTGATCTGGACCAACTCATCCAACGCCTGAAGGAGGCCGCATGAGCGCACGTTCGCCGTTGCATTTCATCGAATCGCCGCGGCGCGATCCGCAGGTCACTGCAGTGCCGATCCGCGTCAAGGGCTGGGATGAAATCTATGGCCAGTATCAGGCCGAGGCCGCCAGCGACCAGGCCGCGCGCTGCATCAACTGCGGCAACCCGTACTGCGAGTGGGAGTGCCCGGTACACAACTACATTCCTGACTGGCTGCGGCTGATCGAACAGGGGCGTTTGTTCGAAGCTGCCGAGCTGTCGCATCAAACCAACTCGCTGCCGGAAATCTGCGGCCGCATCTGCCCGCAGGATCGTCTGTGCGAAGGCGCCTGTACCCTGAACGACGGCCTGGGTGCGGTCACGATCGGTTCCATCGAGAAATACATCACCGACGAGGCCGTCAAGCAGGGCTGGCGACCGGATCTTTCCGCCGTCAAAGCCAGCGGCAAACGCGTGGCCGTGGTCGGCGCCGGACCGGCCGGGCTGGGCTGCGCTGATGTGCTCGTGCGCCACGGCATTGAAGCCGTGGTGTTTGATCGTAACCGTCGAATTGGCGGCTTGCTGACCTGGGGCATCCCGCCGTTCAAGCTGGAAAAGCAGGTGGTCGAAACCCGGCGCGAGCTGATGGAAGGCATGGGCGTGCAGTTCCAGCTTGGCGTCGAAATCGGCCGCGATATCAAGCTGCAGCAACTGCTCGATCAATTCGACGCGGTGTTCCTGGGGATGGGCACGTATCGCGCCGTTACCGGGGACTTCAGCGGCGAGCAATTGAGCAACGTTATTCCATCACTTGAATATCTGATCGGCAATGTGCATCGCGTGATCGGCAGCCGTGATCCGAAGTACCCGTATATCGATCTTGAAGGCCAGCGCGTGGTCGTGCTCGGCGGCGGCGACACCGCGATGGACTGCGTGCGCACCGCCATCCGTCAGGGCGCCGAATCGGTCACCTGTGCGTATCGCAGAGACGAAGCCAATATGCCAGGCTCAAGACGCGAAGTGCAGAACGCGCGCGAGGAAGGCGTCGAGTTTCTGTTCAATCGGCAGCCGCTGGAGATTCTCGGCGACGACCATGCGCATACGGTACGCGTATGCGAAACCCGACTCGGCCCGGCCGACGCCAGGGGTCGCCGCAGCGCCGAAATTATTCCGGGCAGCGAACACCTGCTCGAAGCCGACACCGTCATCATCGCGTTTGGTTTTCGCCCCGATCCGCCGGGGTGGTTTACTCAATACGATCTTCATCTTCACGATAACGATCGCATTCGAGTCGGCGAGCAATCCGCTCTGGCATTTCAAACCAGCCATGAAAAAATCTTCGCCGGCGGCGATATGGTGAGGGGAGCGGACTTGGTCGTTACCGCAGTGTTTGAAGGGCGAGAGGCGGCG
>JBCCHH010000465.1:0-2017 GCA_039028855.1 Pseudomonadota bacterium
CACCGGCCTGATCGACGGCCTTGAACCAGGCCGATTTTTCCTGCGCCAGTTCCCATTGATCGCAGATCAGCAGCAGAATATCGTCGCGCGGGCTATCCAACCATTCACGAACGGCCTTGCCGCCTTCATTACCAGGCTTGCCCGAAGCAATGCGCACCTCGACCAGGCGTGTACTCGCAAACAGCGATGCCGTTCCGGTCGATTGGAACAGCTCATCCCATTTGAATTTGCCATCGGCTGCAAGCTGAACGCGCTCACTCACCTGCTGCTCGCGCGCGGCCCGACGGATCGCATCACAGCTTTCCTCGACCAGTAAACGCTCAGGTCCGGCAATCAGGTACACCGGCACCAAGGATCCGGCGCGGTTCAACGTTTCAGGCAGTCGCTCTGGAAAAACCTTCACGAACGGCCGAAGGCTTCGAGTCGGCGAATCAGGGTCGCAGCCATATTGCGGCGCAGGTCGTCGCGCAGCAGCTCTTCTTCGCTGGCTGCGCCGAGAATTTCCTGTTCATCAAACTGAAAGTCGCGCGCCAGGAGCAGGTTTTCCGGCGCGATCAACACGTTGCCATCGGCATCGACCAGGCTGAACTGCAGCTCGAACACGAGCTCGAATTCACGCACGCGCGCATCACCCGATACAGTCAGGGCACGACGGGAAATGCGTTCGCGATTGATTAGCAGTGTGGCGGCCATATCGTCGGCTGCCGATACAACGTCCACTCCGTTGGCTTCGAGCAACAGCCTGAGTTCACGATAAAACAGACCGGTCGAATCAGCGGCTTGAATCCATGTGGTTTGCATCTCGGCCGGCAGGCTGGCCGTGCCGCGTAGCTGAAAGCCGCACGCAGTCAGCGCGCACAGCATGAGTAGCACAATAAGCGGGCGTTGTAGATTTTGACGAGTCACAGCATTCATTATGACACCACAATATTAACCAGCTTGTCGGGCACAACGATCACTTTACGCACGGTTTGATCTGCAATAAAGCGACGCACGTTTTCCTCACTCAAGGCAATAACCTGTACGGCCTCGCGCGCGGCACCGGGTGCGGCCTGAATGCGCGCACGTAGCTTGCCGTTGACCTGCACCACAATCGTAATTTCATCCTGCTCGCGTGCAGCCTCATCTACTTTGGGCCAACCCGCGTCAAGAATATCCTCGCCATGACCCAGCTTTTGCCACAGGGCCTGGCTGATATGCGGCGTAACCGGCGCAATCAAACGCACCAGCGCCTGCCAGCCCTCGCGCGCAACGGCCCGTTCGCTCGCGTCGGCCGGCTTGAAGCGGGCCAGGTAATTGCTGCATTCCATCACCGCCGCGATGGCCGTATTAAAGGTATAGCGACGGCCCATATCGTCGCTGACTTTGGCGACGGTGTCGTGCACTTTGCGCCGCATATCGCGTGCGTCGCAGCTCAGATCATCGACCCGCAGTGGGCCTGGCTCACCGCTTTCGAGATGCTCATGCACTTGGCTCCAGAGCCGCTTCAGAAAACGCCAGGCACCTTCGACACCGGCATCGGACCATTCGAGCGATTGTTCGGGCGGTGCGGCAAACATCGAAAACAGGCGCACGGTATCGGCACCGTACTGATCGACATACTCGCTTGGATTAACGCCGTTGTTTTTCGACTTGGCCATCTTTTCGATGCCGCCGAACTCAACGCGCTGATCATCATCAAGCAGCACGCCGTGGCTGATTCCGCCCTGTTCGTCGTGCTGCACATCGACCCGCGACGGATTGAACCATTGCTTGCGTCCGGCTTCGTCTTCGCGATACCAGGTTTCGGCCAGTACCATGCCCTGGGTGAGTAGATTCCTGAACGGTTCATCCAGCTCCACCAGACCTAGATCGCGCATCACGCGCGTCCAGAACCGCGCATAGAGCAAATGCAAAATAGCATGTTCGATACCGCCGATGTACTGATCGACCGGCATCCAGGCCTGCGTGCGTGCATCGACCATGGCCTGCTCGTTATCGACGCAGGAGTAGCGCATGAAGTACCAGGACGAATCGA
>JBCCHH010000466.1:0-2003 GCA_039028855.1 Pseudomonadota bacterium
GACGCCGTCCTGGTTGGTGTCGAATTCTTCAAATAGTGCGGAAATCAGCTCTTTGCGATCCATAAGGTTTTGACTCCAGTTCTGATTCAATCTTGAACTCTATTTTAGCAAGCCGGGCGCCGATTCGGCTGAAATGTAATCGAAACTGGGGCTCAAATCGGGCGCCGGGCGGACCAAGCCTTTCCATGCAAAATCAAGTGAAGGCCGAGAGGAGGTATCTGGTCAGTAGAATGCTAAAATGCGCAAATTTGAAGGAAAACGAACCAAATGCAAATTCGATACAGCACTGTTCTGCTCGTAGTAGGCCTGCTTTTGATCGCTGGCTGCGAGGCAGAGCCGGAAAATCAAACCAGCGACCCGGTTGTTCGTCCGGTTAAGTTGATTGAAGTTGGCAGCGTCAATATCGGGCTCGACTTGCGTTATCCGGCTGTCATCGACGCAACCGAAAGTACTGAGTTGAGTTTTCAGGTTGGTGGTCTGATTCTAGAGTTGCCGGTCAGCGAAGCGCAGGATGTGGAGCAAGGCGCTGTGATCGCGCGACTCGATCAGCGCGATTTCGAGAGCAACGTTAACTCGGCCCGGGCATCGTTCACCAACGCCGAGGACGAATACCAGCGCGCCTTGCGCCTGGTGGAGCAAGGTGCGGTTGCCCAAAGCACGGTGGACCAGCGCAAAGCGCAGCGCGATGTGGCTGAATCTCAGCTTGAAAGCGCGGAAAAAGCACTCGAAGATTCTGTGCTGCGAGCGCCCTTTGCTGGCACCATCGCTTCGGTTCCGGTGCGAGAGCAGCAGACGATCAGCCCGGGCATGCCGATCGCAACGTTGATTAACGTAAGCTCACTCGACGCAACCATTAATCTGCCGGCCAGCGTTGTCGCGCAGTTCCCGGCTACCGAAAATCCCGATAATCGCAATGCGACCGTGCTGCTCGATGCCGCACCGGAGCGCGAAATCGATGCCGCGTTCAAGGAAGCTGATCTGGTTGCCGATACCACTTCGCAAACCTATGAAGTTTCGTTCACATTTGCCGCACCGGACGATCTGCTGGTACTGCCAGGTATGAACGCCACGTTAGTGCTTAACACCGAAGGCTTAGGCCCCGGTGCCGGCATGGTTGGCGTGCCGCTGGGTGCAGTGTTGAGTGATGGTAACGGCCAGTACGTTTGGCGTTTCGATGCAGATAACGGCCGCGTTTCACGTCAGGATGTGCAGATTCAATCCGGTATTGGCGAAACGGTACAGATTCTTGATGGTCTTTCCCCCGGCGATCAGATCGTCGGCGCCGGCGGCGCGTACTTATCCGAAGGTATCGAGGTGATCCCTTGGGTCGAGTAATTCAGCAGATGCGTTGCTGGTCTCAACAGGATACACGCGGATGAATCCGGCAGCGTTTTCGATCAAAAATCAGGTCCTGAGCGTCATAGTAGTTCTGCTGGCGCTGGTTGGCGGCTGGATTGCTTATAAGGATATGCCGCGTTTTGAGGATCCGGAATTCACCATCCGCACTGCGTTGGTGGTGACCGAGTATCCAGGCGCAACGCCGATGGAAGTGGCCGAGGAAGTAACCGAACCGCTGGAACGGGCCTTGCAGCAGTTAGCCGAGGTGGACGATATTGAATCGACTTCAGTGAACGGCCGTTCGGAAATCCACGTCAATATCAAATACGAAGCATCGCCAAGCAAGGCCGACCTGCAATTGATCTGGACCAAGCTCCGCAATAAGGTTAACGATGCATCACGCATGCTGCCGCCGGGAGCAGGTATGCCGTTCGTTAACGACGATTTCGGTGATGTTTATGGCCTGTATTATTTTCTGACCGGTCCGGGCTTTACCCCGGCCGAGCTTCGAAGCTATGCTAAAACGCTGCAAAACGATCTGCTGCAGGTTGAAGGCGTGGCCAAGGTCGTGCTGGATGGCGCACTCAATGAAGCCATCTTTGTCGAGATTTCACAGCAGAACCTGGCCGCGCTTGGCGTTTCACTGAACAACATCTACGCTACGC
>JBCCHH010000467.1:0-1980 GCA_039028855.1 Pseudomonadota bacterium
CCCCAGATGAATTGCAAATTCAGCGTCAATTTAGGCAGCATCAGCATACTGGTCTCGCACTCAACCAAAAAAGGAGCGCGAGATGCAAACGCAAATTACCCAAAACCGATCCATACATTCAGGTCATAGCCGGGCTGTCTTGCTAGTCATCAGCACCTGTCTGATGGTACTGGCATCCACCGCCAGCGCGCAGAGCCAGCGCGAACATCAGCGCGACGCATATCGTGACCAGCCGCGTTATGAGCGCAGTTATGAGCGAAATCATCGTGATCGATACCGGCACGAGCACCGCTCGGAACGGCGCGAGCGCGCCCACCGTTATGCCCAGCGCGCGGTTGATCAGGCGCGCGAAGCACAATGGCATGGCTACCATTTCGACCATCCACGCTGGTCGACTCGCTATCGCAGCCACTTTCGTTGGGCCTTAGGTGCGAGAGCAAAAGAGATCCGTCGTGAGATTCGCAAGCGCGAACACCGCTTACGTGAGATTCGCTACGAGGCGCATCACTATGGAGAACGTAGAGGCTATCGACATGGGCGTCGCTATCCGCATTGATACGTCGCCTGAATTACATGCGAATCGGATCGGCCCGGCAAACGTCGGGCCGATTCTTTTTATCGTCGCTTTGGAGTACGTCCTGTTAATACGCATCACCTGCAAAGGCACTGCTGCTTTATGCAATCACTGGTAGCGGCACGCGTAAAACACCGGCCACAAGCCGCAGCAGCTCATATTCGACCGTCACAATCCTGCCGTCATAGCGAATGCATTCGAGTAATGCTTCGATCAGGCTTTGTTTATCCTGCAGGCGCAATGACTTGAGCTCTGCAAAGGCTTGATCGAGCCGCCTGGGCCAGGCTTGCATCATGGCTGCAAGCTGTGCCGCGGTAAACGGTTCGTGCTTGGGATCGAGTGATTTCGCCGCCTGCGCATAGGCTGCTACAGCCGCATCGGCATCATTTTCCTGGCCGTGCATGGCCACCACCGCAAGCAGGCTCGACCAGGCTTCATTGTGATGACCAAGCCTGGCACTACCGGATGTACGTGCGGTGCTCGGTGCCAGTGCGTCTTCAATTTCGCGATTGAGCAGACGCGCCAACACGTATTCGAACACATCGACTTTGCCGTCGACATCAATCAACTGTTCGACCAGGGCCATGAGCTTGATCAACTCCGGCTGCGGTTGACGTCGCACATTCGGGAAAGCCTGCTCCATCAGCGGCAGGCGTAAGCGCACGGCCAGTTTTCCGTGCCAATCGAACAGACTGCGGACCTGTTGCTCGCTATCGCCGCCGCGTGCCTTTGAAATGAGTAACAACTGTTCATCACGCTGATCCGCCTCACTCGACAGCAACAGATACAGCAACACATCCACCGCCCAGTCATCGGCATGCGCAGCGCGTTGTAAGGGTTCGGGTAATTCAGCCAGCAAGGCGGCAACGAGCAACAATTGAGTCACATCAGGCTGACCAATCTGCTCGATCAAGGTATCCGGATTTAGCGGTAGACCACCTGCGCCTTTACTTTCAGCCTGCTGTTGCGGCTTCGCTTCCTGTTCCTGAGCAAAACGACGAGCGCGGCGATCCTCGAGTAATTGCTGACCAATGGTCTTGAACTCAGCCGGATCAAAATTCGGATCTACCGCCTGAATGCGGCGCAGCAACGGCGGGTGCGTGGCAAACAGTTGCGCGCTAAAGCCCTGCGCGAACAGCATGTGGCCGACTTCTTCCGTGCTTACCACCATGCGCGAACCCGTCGCGATGGCGCCAATTTTCTTCAACGCGCCACCGATGCCATCCGCGCTGCGCGTGAACTGCACGGCCGAGGCATCGGCCAGATATTCGCGCTGGCGCGATACGGCTGATTTGATCCAGCGCCCGAAAAACAAACCAATGTAGCCGATCACCAGCACGGCCAAACCAAACAGGGCCACGCCGGCAGCATTGCGGTTATTACCGCCATGACGCATGCCCTGAAGC
>JBCCHH010000468.1:0-1972 GCA_039028855.1 Pseudomonadota bacterium
CGGCCGAAGACCGCCTGCGCTTCGATCTGGTTCAGGCTGACAATCGATTGACTTCGAGCTCAGTCATCACCGAGCGCGCACGTTCAAGCTGACCACTTTGCAAAAAAGCCTCGATCGCCGACAGGCGAGCCTGGGCTGCACGCGCTGGCTGGCTGGCATCCCATTCACGCGCCAACTCCAGCCAGCGCTCAGCCGCCTGCCGATGCTGACCACGCTCGCTTAAGGTCGAAGGATTACGCGGTTCTGGATCAGGTCGAACATTCGGCCCGGACGGATCGCAGCCAGCCAACAGTAAAACGGACAATAATAGTGTGATCGATACGCATTTCATGAGTGCAATAATACTCGCACTGAAGACCGGACTGAACCGATTGGACCACAGCACTGAACAAACATCCCAATCATCCGCTACCTTATGGGTTGTGGCTACCCCGATTGGTAATCTGGGTGATTTATCGCCACGCGCGCAGGCCATACTGGCTGAAGTGCCGGTGATTGCCGCTGAGGATACGCGTGTCAGTCAAAAGCTGGTGCCCGCACGCTCAACAGCACCACACTGGTTCAGCCTGCATGAGCATAACGAAGCGACCGGTATCAATCGCCTGATCCAGCGCTTGCGTGATGGCGACGATGTCGCGCTTGTATCTGATGCCGGCACACCGCTGATTTCCGACCCCGGCTATCGGCTCGTATGCGCCGCGCATGACCACGGCATTCGCGTTTCGCCCGTGCCCGGCCCAAGCGCTGCCATGGCCGCGCTTTCGGCTGCAGGACTGGCAACCGACCGTTTTCATTTCGAAGGGTTTTTACCCGCCAAAAGCGCAGCACGCCGAACGCGACTGCGGGCACTGGCACAACGAAGCGAAACACTCATTTTCTACGCACCGGCGCGTGACCTGACCGCCGTGCTGGGCGATCTGACCGCTGAATTCGGCCCACAGCGTGAGGCCGCCATTGCGCGGGAATTGACCAAACAGTTTGAAACCATACGTCGTGACACGCTGGCAGATCTGAAGGCTTTTGTCGAATCGGATGGCAATCAGCAGCGCGGCGAAACCGTCGTGCTTTCCGCCGGTGCCGATCGGACAAGCCAGGCGCAGACCATTGAACCCATGGCGCTGGCCCATGAACTTGCACAGGAATTGCCACCGGCACGCGCTGCGCGCATTATCGCTCGCCTCAGCGGTATGGATCGCCGCGAAGCGTTTGCGCAAATCGAACGGTTGCGCGCATCGTGAGCATCGTCGTATTGATTATTCTGGCGCTGGCTGCGGCGGTTTTTTTGCCGGGCTGGTGGGTCAAGCGCGTCATGCGTCGCTACGCACAGCCGATTGATCGCTACCCAGGTAGCGGAGCAGAACTGGCGCGGCATCTGCTCGATCGGCTTGGCCTTGAGGCCGTCAAAGTCGAGCAGACCGATCCCGGTACCGATCACTACGATCCCGCAGCACGCGTAGTGCGCCTGAGCCCGGATAATTACCAGCACGCTTCGCTCACCGCGATTACCGTCGCTGCGCACGAAGTCGGCCACGCGGTGCAACATGCTGATGGTTATCAGCCGCTGATCTTGCGCACCAAGCTGGTCCAGTCGGCGCAGAAATTCCAGCGGCTTGGCGCCATTCTGATCATACTGATGCCGGTCGTGTTGCTGGCGCTGCGCCTGCCGGCTGCAGGCGTGACGATGCTGCTGGTCGGTCTGGCCGCGCTCGGATCAGGCATCGTAGTACACCTGATGACGCTACCGACCGAGCTCGACGCCAGCTTCAAGCGCGCCTTGCCGTTGCTTCGAGGCGGCGGCTATCTGAAGCCACAGGACCACCGCCCGGCACGCCGTATTCTGACCGCCGCCGCACTCACCTACGTCGCTGCATCCATGATGGGGCTGCTGAACTTTTGGTGGTGGCTGCGAATGTTGAGACCCTGATCACGCATTCAGAAAACTGTCATAACTGCGTCAACCAACCGTCATCTC
>JBCCHH010000469.1:0-1965 GCA_039028855.1 Pseudomonadota bacterium
AAAAAACTGGTGTCGAGATAAACCTTCTGGTCGGCCGGGCAGTAAAACGGACCCATTGCACTGCTGCCGAATCCGCAGGCCGTGTTGACGCGGCCTGAGTACAACACCAGTTCCGGCGCCGGATAGCGCTGATTGCTTTGCGCAAAAATCGCACCCCAGACATCTTCGGTCTCGCCCAGAATGCTGGCGATAAACTGGGTTTGTTCATCGTTGATTGGTGCTGAAGTATTGCTCGGTGCCGTGTTCTGATTGATTTGATTCACCAGTCCCAGCATTTCAATCGGGTTCTTGCCGAGCAACAAACCAATCACGACAACAATCGCGATGCCACCCAGGCCTAGGCCGCCGATACCACCGGCGCTGCGCATGCGGCGACGGTCGTCTACATTGCTGCTTTTACGTGCTTTTCGCCATTTCATGGAAATAGTCTTTTAGTATTTTTTTGATTGGGTAAGTGTAGCGGATCATCAGAGTTGATCTGATTATGTATATGACTTAGCTATTTTAGTAACTATTCATAAATATGAGATTCAAAGGCGTTTCGCCGCCTGCCTTCGGCAGGCTGATGCGCCTTACTGCTTGTGATGACAATCGCGGCGCAAAAAGTAAGCAAAAACGCGATCGCCGAGTCCGCCGTCTGATGCTGCGCATCAGATGCCCTGCGATGCTCAGCTTTGCCGGGGGCCAAAGAACTCGCTACGCTCAGTCACCTTTGGCCCCCGGCAAAGCTTCCGCTTCTCGGCGGCTACCAGGCTCATCAACGTCAAAAGCAAAACCGAGTTCAGCAGAAAATCTACCCCAATACTCGAAACGACCCGCTTATGCGACCCAATAGCCCATAAAACCCAGTATCCGAACCCTGAACTGAGCAGAAGGAGCCCAACCCGCCGCAAAGCCTAAACGAAGGTCCTGAGCGAATTCCACTTCGATCGGGTTGAAGTCACTGAGGCCCAGCGGTTTTAAGCGCCCTTTTTGCTGACTTTTTGTGGCAAGACACAAAAAGTCAGTTGCATCAGCCGCCGAAGGCGTGCGGCGAAACCGCTTTTGACGTTGATTTTTAATCAACAAATAAACGCAACCACACCCTCAGCCAGCAAAGCTAGCAGCAAAATACCGTCGAATGCATTGCGATTTGAAAAAACTGAGTTATAAACCAGCACAATACACGACGAAACTGCTTCCTACCTTGATTGATCTCAAAACCAATCAATACATTTCCGGCAAAAAAAATCAGTTGAGTTAAAGTACAACCATGTCGGAAAAAACTAAAGCAATCACCCTGTACAGCTATTGGCGCTCATCGGCCAGCTATCGCGTCCGCATGGCACTGAATCTGAAGTCGATCGACTACGAACAAATCCCGATCCACCTGGTCCGCGATGGTGGTCAGCAGCATCAATCTGACTATAAACAGCTCAACCCGCAGGCTCAGGTGCCAACACTGGTTCATGGCGATCAGGTGCTAACGCAATCGCTGGCCATGCTCGAATATCTAGACGAATGTTTCCCTGAGGCCGCATTACTCCCCATCGAGGCACCGGGTCGCGCCCGGGTACGTGCACTGGCCAATGTGATCGCCTGCGACACACACCCAATCAATAACCTGCGCGTGCTGCAATATCTGACCGGGCCGTTAGGGCATGACGAGCAAACTAAGCTCGAATGGTATCGCCATTGGACGGCCAACGGCATGGACGCATTTGAGACGATGCTGGTTTCGAGCGATCAGACTGGACGCTGCTGTCATGGCGATGAACCCACCATTGCCGATTGCTGTTTACTGCCGCAGGTTTATAATGCCCGCAGGTTTGCATGTGACGAATCGAACTGGCCTGAAATTCGTCGCATTGCAGCCTATCTTGAAACCATTCCAGCCATTGCCGATGCTGCACCGGAAAACCAGCCCGATGCCGAACACTAAAAAAATGAATTCATCTCATTCCTTTTCTCTCGCCTTGCTCGCAT
>JBCCHH010000470.1:0-1946 GCA_039028855.1 Pseudomonadota bacterium
CGCCTTGTAAGGGCGATGCTCTCCCAACTGAGCTAAGCACCCGGGACGTTCAAATAATCAAGCTGATTATTTTATCGCGTCTTTAAAGCCTTTGCCAGCCTTAAATGAAGGCGTTTTTGAGGCTTTGATTTTAATCGTCTCACCGGTCGATGGATTGCGGCCTGTGCGCGCAGCACGTTTTTTGACGGAGAATGTGCCGAAACCAATCAGAGAAACGGTGTCACCTTTCTTCAGGGTTTTCGATACGGTTTCGATAAATGCTTCAAGTGCGCGGCCCGCATCCGCTTTGGTCAAGCCGGCATTAGCAGCCATTGCATCGATTAATTCAGATTTATTCATGATTATGTCTACTCCAGATTTATGTAATCTTGTATTTGGATTGGCTACCCCTTGCGCTTGATGCCATATCGGCTACCAGACTGTTTACCGATGCAATACCCTTTTTTTGATAGTATCTCAATTCGATAACAAGCAACAAGTGAGAAATCCAATCATTCCACCCGTTTCGGTCATTTGCCATTAAGACATCCTCTGCCTGACTTCAGCAGTTTGTTTCAGACCGCTTGGATGTGCTAATTATACGTAGTTTTGGCGCCGCCAGGCCAGTAATTAGTGCGTTCGCGCTACTTTTTCCATATCATCTGCCGGCCCAGCCGCTGCGGGAATGGCTTGATCCACCGGCGACTCGGTCAGCGCAAGCTGCAATACCTCATCAATCCATTCAACCGGGCGAATGTCCAGGTCTTTCTTAATTCGTTCTGGAATTTCGGTCAAATCTTTAGCATTTTCTTTCGGAATCAATACGATATCAATTCCACCACGCAGCGCGGCGAGCAGCTTTTCTTTCAAGCCGCCGATCGGTAAGACGCGACCGCGCAGGGTAATCTCGCCCGTCATCGCGACATCCGCACGTACCGGAATGCCAGCCAACACCGATACCAGCGCCGTGACCATGGCAATGCCGGCGCTCGGGCCGTCTTTGGGCGTAGCGCCTTCGGGCACATGAACATGCAGATCTTTTTTCTGATTGAAGTCAGCATCCAAGCCCAGCACGTCGGCGCGCGAGCGCACCACCGACAGCGCCGCCTGCACCGATTCCTGCATCACTTCACCGAGCTGACCGGTCAGCAACAGCTTGCCTTTGCCGGCTACAGCATTGGCTTCGATCTGCAGCAACTCACCACCGACCTCGGTCCAGGCCAGACCCGTGACCTGGCCAATCTCGTTATTTTCCTCGGCACGGCCGAAACGGAATCGACGAACGCCAAGGTATTTATCCAGATTCCGCGTGGTGATCTGACGTCGTTCGACATCTTTTTCCAGGCTGATTTCCTTGACCACCTTGCGGCAGATCTTGGCCAGCTCACGTTCGACATTGCGCACACCGGCCTCGCGCGTGTAGTACCGCACGATGTCGGTAATTGCAGTATCGCTAACGGTGATTTCATTGTCTTTCAAACCGTGCTGCTTGATCTGCTTCGGCAGCAGATACTTACGCGCAATATTCAGTTTTTCATCCTCGGTATAGCCCGGAATGCGGATAATTTCCATCCGATCGAGCAGCGGTGCCGGGATGTTCAACGAGTTGGTCGTAGCAAGAAACATTACCTCAGACAGATCGTAATCGACCTCCAGATAGTGATCACCGAAGGTGTTGTTCTGCTCCGGGTCGAGTACTTCGAGCAGTGCCGAGGACGGGTCGCCGCGAAAATCCATACTCATCTTGTCGAGTTCGTCGAGCATGAACAGCGGATTGCGCGTGCCGACCTTGGCCATGTTCTGCAGCACCCGGCCCGGCATCGAGCCAATGTAGGTGCGTCGGTGACCGCGGATTTCGGCCTCGTCGCGCACGCCGCCTAAGCTCATACGGATAAATTCACGACCGGTTGCGCGTGCAATCGAGCGGCCCAGCGAAGTCTTACCGACGCCGGGCGGGCCGACCAGGC
>JBCCHH010000471.1:0-1909 GCA_039028855.1 Pseudomonadota bacterium
ATCAGTTGCCGGCATTGATCGACTGATGCGGGCCATTGCCAGCCAGGGACCGGTGACGGATTTCATCGTCGTTGAAATACCGAAAACGCGTGCGACGATTCATCTCGATATGATTTTCACCATGGTCGATCACGACGCCTGCGTAGTGTTTCCGCCACTGATTACCGGTCACCAGAGCAGTCGTGCATTTCACTGCCGCTTCGATAATGGCAGCGGCGCACGTATCACCGAATATCCGGGCGTGCTTGAAGCGCTGGCCAAACAGGGCGTTGATCTGCAGCCGATTGCCTGCGGCGGGCCGGATGAATTCAATCAGGAACGCGAGCAATGGGCGAGTGGAGCCAATTTCTTCGCTTTCGGACCCGGTCGTATTCTTGGCTACGGTCACAATCTGCATACGCTGGACGCACTTTCGAATGCGGACTTTGACATTGTTACCGCAAGCAACGTAATTTCGGGCCAGACCGAATTGCCGGATCAGGGCAGGGTGGCCGTCAGCATCGACGGCGCCGAGCTCAGCCGCGGCGGTGGTGGTTGTCGCTGTATGACCATGCCGCTGGCGCGTGGTGTGATTTGAGTGAGCTGAGCTGCCAGATTGGCGCTTATGGCTTGTCAACTCAGCAAGCAGGCTGCTGATAGTAAACAGCGCCATTGAGGAACAGCCAAGGCAGGCAGCTTCGAGAGTCCGCTTTCAAGGCGGTACAACCGCCTAAGCCGTAATCGCAGCGTCAGAAACGGTAGCGCAAAGAAAGCGAAAGCACGTGTACCTGATAATCGGGGCTCGTTTCGCCGGGTAGGATGATGTTGGCCAGCTGATCGACAGCCACAGTATCCAGCGCAAACTGATCGGAACGGAAGCGTTCGAACCACCACGACAAGCCGATGCTGGTTGTGTTGTTGATGTGCCAGTGACTCTGTAGACGCACGGAATGCAGACTGGTATCCACGCTCGGTAGCGGTGCACTGGTCAAGTCTGCACCGGTTTGTACGTCGATTCGGCTGCGGCTGCGTACAAAGGTATAGTCGGCTTCAAACTCGATCTCCCGGCCGGTCGGTTGCCAGCGTATGCCGGTTCCGAAGGACTGCACGCGATCACTTTGATCGGCCAGCCAGCGGCGTTCAAGATTGGCTGCATCCGGTAACTTGTTGAAGCCTCGGATGCTTTGTCCGTCCTGGTCAAATGTCATGCGCTCGATACGGGCAAATGCGTGAGTACTCCACTGCTCGGACGGTGTGTAACTGAACTGAGCCGTGATCGAATCATTCGTGCTGTCGGTCAGGCCAAGTTCGGATTGACGATAATCATCCGCGCTCAGTGCTGCCTCAAGGCCGATTGCCCAAGCCTGCGCCGGCGTGTAATTGAGTCGCGCCCGCGCCTGATGGCGCCGACGGTCAGCCAGATGAAAATGGCGCAGGCCGGGCAGGTTGATGAAACCGCCGGGTACCGTAGCTGCATACTCAGGCGTGAAGCCTTCGGCCAGCGCAATCTCGCCTTCAAAGGTTGAGCCGGTCCGGTCGGCAACCTCGCCATCAAGCTGAATATTCCATTCTGTAGCCAGTGCCCGCGCCCAGCCAAGCACCGCACGATTTTCCACCACACGCTCGCGCTCGGAAAAACGCCGTTTCACCCGCTTTCGTTCGACACTGCCGAACAGGCGTGAGCGCATGCCCAGGCGGTAGCGCGCATCGACCTTGATCGTCTGCTCCTGGTAATCAAAGGGTCGGTTGAATCGACGACGGTTACTGGCCTCTGCCGTGTTCTGGGCTTCGGCATCACCGCGCAGCGTTACATATTGTTCGCGATCGGTTTGATTGTCACGATCGTCGAGTCGGAAGCGGATATTCATGCTCAATCGTCTGAGTGGTCGGGTATTCAGCACCAGATTCAGCGCGGTTGTGTCGATACGCC
>JBCCHH010000472.1:0-1909 GCA_039028855.1 Pseudomonadota bacterium
CCAGCACGTCGCGCACGGCGTGAATCACGGCGCTGGACGTAATGGTGGCACTTGACAATGTATCGAACTCGCCGCCGCGTTGATCGGCGCGCCATTGCTCGCTGGCAGGGTCGGAAAGGCTGCGTCCTTCGAACTGCTCGATCCAGTCGGAACGCTCCACTTCGATGCGATCGCCAAGCCCCGGCGTTTCGCGATGGTTGATCGGCCGTACGCCGAGCACCGTGCCCGAAACATCAAGCGCGATTAGCAGCCGAATATCGCCACTGTAGCCTTGCGAGGTCACAACATCGGCCAGCAAAGCGACCGGTTCGTTGTTCAAGCGGGCCCGGTATATGGTTGCTGCACCGCTCAAACCCGGAATGCGCGCGGTGAATTGGTCATTGATCAGATCATTGTCGTAACGCTCGGGTGGCAACAACTGATGCAGGCTGGCCAGTGCGCGTTTCTGATTTTCTTCGGCGATACGCTGTTGAGTCAGTTGATGTACGCCGGTCAGCAGCAAAGCCGCAGTCAAACCAATCAGGCCGAGCGTGAGCAGGCTGCTGCCGATTTTTTGTTTGCCTGTCGTCATTTTGGATGACCGTAGGCGCGCGGCGTGGTCAGCCGGTCGATCAATGGGGCGAGCATGTTCATGAGCAAAATCGCAAACGCGACGCCGTCAGGATAGCCGCCAAAGCGCCGGATGGCCAGCGTCAGAATCGCTACACCTGCGCCGAAGATGAGTTTTCCTCTGAGCGTCGAGCAGCCTGAAACCGGATCGGTCGCAATAAAAAATGCGGCGATCACGATGGCACCGGAAAAAACATGCTGCAATGGCGAGGGATTGACGTCCGGGCCGATCAACCACATCGGCGTCGAAACCAGAACGGTTGTCGCCAGTACCGCAACCGGCACATGCCACGAAATCACGCGCCGCCAGACCAACCAAAGCCCGCCGAGCAGGTAGAAATTGGCGATCCATTCCCAGCCACGACCGCCGAAATCGCCGAAGATTGCGCTGCCGCGAATCTCGGCCACCATGCGGTTTTCGGCTACACCAGTTCGCAGTGCATCGAGCGGCGTGGCCTGGCTGATTACATCCCAGCTCAACGCGGCCGGCAGGCTGCCGGTGAAGATCGCCTGCGCGGTTTCGAGTAAGCCGGGCAGGCCAGGCGAGAGCGAGCGCGGCGTCAGCCATTGCGACAGATCGATCGGAAACGCGACGATCACCGCGGCGAAGCCGACCATGGCCGGGTTGAACAGATTAAAACCGAGCCCGCCGTACAGATGCTTGGCAATCACGATCGCGAACACCATGCCGGTCAGCGTAATCCACCACGGTACCAGCGGCGGCATGCACAGTGCAAACAACACGGCCGTGACGACCGCGCTGTAGTCGTTGATAAACGGTTTCAGCGGCTTGCCGCGCAGCCGCAGCATGGCTGCTTCGAGTATGATCGCGAAACCAATCGCCAGTCCAAGCTGAAACAAAATGCCCCAGCCGAAAAACCACAGATGGGCAGCGATGGCCGGAACCAGTGCGTACAGCACCTGACGCATGATGCCGCCAACGGTCTGGATCGGCGGAAAATGCGGCGGTCCGGCCAGCGCCAGCTTCATGACTCGCCTCCGTCAATGTCCCCGGCTTTCTTTTGTTTGGCCCGTGCAATCGCGGCCTGTACTTCATCCATCGCGACCTGAGGCTGCTGCAGTTTTTGTTCGCGCTGCTCACGCTGCTTGCGGCGTTCAGTCTTGATTTGCTCGAGGCGCAGCTCGCGCGCTTCAAACCGGGCCTGCGCACGGCCGGCGCGCGCATCTTCGATACCCTGTTCGCGCAGCCGCCCCTTGCCGTGGCGGTACACTGTGTCCAATGTGGAGCTTGAGCCACAAGTTGCGGTTGGCTTTAGCATTCATATAAGTAGTGTATGCC
>JBCCHH010000473.1:0-1905 GCA_039028855.1 Pseudomonadota bacterium
CCGGAATTTGTATTTGCCCGGAATGAAATACGCTGGCTGCAAGCGCGCCATCAACATCGGCTTGTTCGAATACGTCGCGGAAGTGTTCGCGCGTGCCGGCGCCGCCGGAGGCGATCATGGGCACATCGCAAAGTTTGCGCATGATGCGTAATTGCTCGATGTCGTAGCCTGTGCACACGCCGTCGGCATCCATGCAGTTGAGTACGATTTCGCCCGCGCCGAGTTGCTGTACCTGCTCGACCCAATGGCGCGTATCGAGTTTCGGGTCGGTCATGTTATCGGGGTCGCCGGTGTTGGCGCGCAGGTGAAATTCATCGCCGACGCGCAGGCTGTCGATACCGATCACAATGCACTGACTGCCGAATGCATCGACCAGCTCGCAAATAAGCTGCGGGCGTTTCAAGGCTGGTGTATTGATCGAGATTTTATCGGCACCGGCATGCAGCACTCGCTTGGCCGAGCCCAGACTATTGATGCCGCCGGCGACCGAAAACGGAATATCGATCTCGGCCGCGATACGCTCGATCCACTCCACATCTACACTGCGTGCCTGTGGGCTGGCCGTGATGTCGTAGAACACGAGTTCATCCGCGCCCTGGTCGCGATAGGCCTGTGCGCGCTCGACAATATCGCCCATATCGCGATGATTGCGAAACTTCACGCCCTTGACCACGCGGCCATCGCGCACGTCGAGACAGGGGATGATACGTACCGCAACCACTAGCCGTTACCACGATCAAGGTCGAAAAGCGTTTTACCGCAGATAAACGCGGATGAACGCAGATTAGAATCGCTTATTTCTGAACGGATATACGCTGGCTGCTGGGCAATATAGTTGCGTGGTTTTTTATTTGACAGGCATTGCATGGTTTTATCTGCGTTCATCTGTGGTAATTATTCAGCTTTTCCAGAAGAATACTGCTCAATCGCACGCATCGGCACCTGCCCCTCAAGCAAGGCGCGACCGACGATGCAGCTCGTGACACCGGTTTGCGCGACCTGTTCCAGATGGCTCTCGCTGCCGATACCGCCCGAGGCCTGAATGCGCATCTCCGGATAGCGTCGACATACTTCGGCATATAGCGCCACGCTTGGCCCGCCGAGCATGCCGTCGCATGCGATATCGGTGCATAAAATGTGTTTCAGGTCGGCATATAGGAGTCGTTCGATCAACGAAAATAGATCCTCCTTGCCGCTTTCGGTCCAGCCGGCGGCCTGAGGCAGCCATAGGCCATCTGAGGATTGTCGAACATCCAGCCCGGCGACGATGCGATCGCTGCCGTAGCGTTCAAGCCACTCGGCAACCAGGGCTGGTTCACGCACGCACAGGCTGCCGATAATGACACGCGCCGCACCACGCTCGAACCGCGCTTTGAGGTCGGATTCATTGCGCACGCCGCCGCCGGTCTGGATCGGGATATTCAGCGATTGGCTGATTTGGGCGATCAATTCCAGATTGCCGTCGCCGCCGTCGAGCGCGGCATCCAGGTCAACAATATGCACGAACTTGGCACCAGCGGTCTGGTAGGTCAGCGCCTGCTGAAAGGCGCTCGTTTCATACTCGGTCTCGCGCGCATAATCGCCCTGTTGCAGGCGTACGACGCGGCCGTGGCGTAGGTCGATGGCGGGAATGATCTGCATGTCTTGGATCAGCTCGCTAAGAAGTTTTGCAGCAGTTGCTGCCCGGCTTTAGCCGATTTCTCGGGATGAAACTGGCAGGCCGTAAAATTGTTGCTGCGCACGATAGCGGCAAAGCGTGCGCCATGTTGGCTCGTGGCGATCGCAGGTTCGAGCGGTGCGGCAAAGCTGTGAACAAAATAAAACCATTCTTCGCCATTCAGACCCTGCTGCAGTGGATCGTTGCTTGTCCATTCCAATTGATTCCAGCCCATATGCGGTAAGCGC
>JBCCHH010000474.1:0-1902 GCA_039028855.1 Pseudomonadota bacterium
CCGAGATCGAAGGAGGCTTCGTCGGTAATGACCTGCTGCAGCCGGCCAACTCGACCGCCGTGGTGTACAACCCGTTCGACCCGGCCCGACAACTGGCCGGCAGTATCAGCAACGGCGTCTACCGCAGAACGTCGACTGTGCTCGATGTGTTCACGCCGGGCGTGGCCGGATTTAATGCAAATTTTATTCGCGCCGTCCAGGCAAATACCGGCAACCGGGTTCATGTCGGTGTCGGCGATTCATTCGGCGCAACCTTCGCCAGCTTTCGCAGCATTAACAACGCCCTGAGCTGGAATCAGGCCAATAGCGGTCTGGAAGCCGATCAATTCCGCGCGCTAGTGGTTGATCCGAGCAATTCAGACGTTATTTATGCGGGCGGGCTATTTTTTCCGAAAAGCTACGGTGCTGCTAGCGACCCGGGCAATGGCGGTATCTACAAGAGTACCGACGGCGGTCAGATCTGGAGCACGATAGACAGCGGCATTCCACTTTCACCGCCGCCGTTTGTGCAATCGCTGTTTCGCACGGTGCGTGACATCGAAATCGATCGTTTTAGCGCACCGCCGATGGGTGATTCTCAGATTCTGTATGCCGGAGGCAGCGGAGGTTTCATCAGCGATGGCATGGGCGGTGCTATAAAGCAGGCCGCACGCATCTACAAAAGTATGGATGCCGGCGCCAACTGGACGGCCAGCGATACTGGCATGGGTGGTGCCGAGATCGGTGTAGGCGGGTTCCCTATATTCGCCTCGGTTGTGCAGATTGTTCAGGACACGGCTGATATCAGTGGTACTACGCTGTACGCGGCCACATTTATTGGTGGTTCCGATCCGGCCGATATGCTTTCGATCGATAACGGTGTGTTCAAGACGGTCGATGGCGGAGCCACCTGGTCGAACGTATCGGCGGGTTTACCGAGACTGAATGACATTGTCGGCAATCCCGCAGCAAATGTGCTGTCTTTGGCCTACGATCCGACCGATCCGACCGGTCAGACACTGTATGCATCGACCAATGATTTCCTGACCGGTGTGCCGCTCGGCACGGTTTACAAGACCGTGGACGGCGGCACCAGTTGGGTATTTGCAGGAACCGGGCTGGACAATCGTGACGTACGCGACCTGATCGTCGATCCACTGACGGGCGATGTCTATGCAGCGGTAGTCGATCCCTTAAGCAACGGCGACGGCGGCGTATTTGTCAGTTCGGATGGCGGTACAAGCTGGGCATCGATCAGTACAGGTTTCCCGGGTGCCGCAGTCGCAATAAAACTGGCGCTGGACAACACCGGTACTAACCTGCTGATTCATGCCGGTACTACGCGCGGTATTCAGAGCTTTGAGGTGGTGCCTGACGGCGATATCGACGGCGCGCCGAACCCGATCGAAGGCAATGCGCCAAATGGCGGCGACGGCAATCTCGACGGCATGGGTGATCAAATGCAGAGCAGCGTGGCATCGCCGACAGTGAATGATCCGTTCCGACGCGGTACCTCGAGCTATATTACCGCTAGCCTGACCGGCATCAGTGGTACCTGCGCAGGTCTGCAGGACAGTTTTGGCTTGGACCTGCTTGATCAAGTGCCGGAGGAATCGGCTTTGGATGCACCGTTCAACGGTCTGCATCTGCGCATACCGGATTGTGAGCAGGCTGAGGTGGAACTGATTTATCACGGTGCAGACTTCAGCGACCCGAGCTTTGGCATCCGCGCCTATGGTCTGGCTTTTCCCGATGAAGATAGCAACACATGGCACCCGATTCCGGCCACGCTCAATGGTACGAGCTGGACGTTCACCCTGAGCGACGGCGCACCCGGCGATGCGACCCCGGACGGTCAGAGAAAATCAAGCCTGATCACCGCCTACCTGAAGAGGTAGGATCCTCTATGAGAAAGACATTTTC
>JBCCHH010000475.1:0-1898 GCA_039028855.1 Pseudomonadota bacterium
GCGTAATCTGCGGTTCCCGTCCTTCAGCTACCCCAATCAAAGCCAAGCGAAACAAACAACTGCCGACCTGCGCCTGGGAAGTATCTGAAGTTGCCAAACGCAAAATCGGCCCGTTCCGCGTAACGCCTGCCGGTCAGATTGCGCAGTTTCAGATCGATTGCCCAACCACTTTCCCAGCGATAGCCGACAAAGCCGTGCCAAAGCGTATGACCGGAGTAACGTTGCGTGTTAGTGGCATTCAGATAATAACGGCCGGTATGTTCGACAGCCAGTTGCGCCTGCCAAGCTGTATCGCTAGGCCGCCAGGTCAGATCGGCACTGGCCAGGCGACGTGGAGCAGAATCGACATCGTTGCCGGAAACGATGGTTTCACCACCCAATGCGCGATCAAAGCGATAGCTATGTCGTGCCCAGGTGCCGCGTGCGGCAGCGATCAGATCGGGTCTGATTGCGTAATCGAGCGCAAATTCAATACCGATGTGCTCGGTTTTGCCGTCTGATACGTTAAAGCCTTGGCCATCACGGAAGATGAAATTTCGCTTACGCTGGGCAAAGCCGAGCAGTTCCCAATTCAACGGTGGCTGATTCAGCATGTTCAGGCCGCGAATACCCAGTTCAATGGCATCGAGAGTTTCGGAATCCAGATCGGCCACATCCTGACCGCGCTGCAGCCGATACAGCTCGGTCGCCTGCGGCGCGCGATAGCCGCGTGCAAGCCGCAGCCAGGCGCTGCCAATGTCGAAGTTCCGGGTCAGCGTCAGTTCGGGTGCAAGGTTAGTGAAGGTATCGTCACGGGCAGCGGGACGATTGTACAGGCAGCCGCCGAAACCGCAGGTCTCGCCCTGGTCAGTCAGGTTGCCGGGCTCCAGATTGTTTTCGTAGTCGTAGCGAATCCAGTCAGCGTGCAGGCCAGCGCGCAGCGTCCAGTCATCGCCAAAACGCCAGTTGCCAGCCACATAGCCGCCTACGCGCTGGCCAAACACGTCATAGTCGTAGTGCAGTCCGGTCGGTCGGGTGGCCACTAGAAACGGCGAGCCGATGGTTGGCTGATCCTGACGCTGAAACAGAAAACCGTCGAACAGCTCGGCATCCAGCCCCCACTCCAGTTCGAAGCGATCGAAGCTGCGGCGGCTGTCGAACTGCACGCCGCCCGAGACCTGACCGTTGCGCTCCAGCGGCTGACCGGGCAGAAAATGCTGCAGAAAGGTCATGCGCGAGCGGCGCGCGAAAAACGTCAGGCGCTGCTCGGCCCACTCGACGCGGTGAACCAGGCGCACGGCCGAACCGCGCCGGAACGCCTCGGGGTTGTCGTTATCGTCGCGCCGGTCCGGATCGCGAAAGGCGTCTTCGCCGAACACGAAGCCGGCGGTTTCCTGATCGAGCTGCGCCGCGGTCAGGATGGTGCTGTGTCGCCGGCTGCCCAGATCAAGCTGATGATGTGCGGTAAAAAAACCGTGCTGATAGCCTTCGTCATCGCGAAAGCTGCCGGCATCCGTACCGTTGAAATCAAGCGCCAGCGCGCCGGACCGGCCGAGATCGAACGTCGCGCCGGATTCAAGCCGGTAAAAGTCCTCGCTGCCGACTTCTACGCGAATCTGGCCCGGCAGACGCTCAAGGTCGGGCGTGCGCGTGCGCACATCAATCACGCCGTGCAAACCGCCCGAGGCATGGCCGATACCACCCGGTCCGCGCAGTACCGAAACGCGCTCGGCCTGCAGCAGATTGACCTCAAACAGGTTGTTGATATTGCAAAAACCCGGCGGACGAATCGGTACGCCCTCTTCCAGATACAACAGGCCGCCACAGCCGCCAGCACCGGTTAACAGCGGCGAGCGGATCGCCGTTAAATGCTCTTGCCCACTACCGCGCGTAAGCCAAGCGCCCGGAATGCGCGTAAA
>JBCCHH010000476.1:0-1898 GCA_039028855.1 Pseudomonadota bacterium
ATGGCGGCAATCATCAATAGCAGTGAGGCCAGCAGCAGGCGCCGTGCGGGTAAAATTGAGCAGATGAGAGAAAGCAACGAATCATTCCTCGATTGTGTAATTCAGGAAACCGGGCCCGAGCCGGCACGGGTCATTATCTGGCTGCATGGCCTGGGCGCGGATGGCCACGACTTTGCACCGATTGTACCGCAGCTAATTCAGACCACGGCCGAGCCCGTGCGTTTCGTGTTTCCGCACGCACCGGTGCGGCCGGTCACGATTAACAACGGCATGGCGATGCGTGCCTGGTACGACATTCTGGGCATGCAGATTGATCGCGATCAGGACAGGCAGGGCATTGAAGATTCCATTGATCACGTCAATCGGTTGATTCAGCGCGAAATTTCGAACGGCATCGCGCCGGATCGGATTGCTTTGGTGGGATTTTCGCAGGGCGGTGCGATGGCGCTCAGAACCGGCCTTGCGCAGCAACAAGGACTGGCGGCCGTGGTCGGCTTGTCCTGCTACCTGCTGCAGGCCGATCAGCGTGAGAAGTGGTTGAGCTCGGTAGGCCGGCAAACGCCAGTATTTTTGGGTCACGGCAGTGTCGATCCGGTTGTGCCGATCGCGCTTGGCCAGCATGCGACACAGGCGCTGCAACAATCGGGTATTGGCCTGCATTGGCAGCACTGGCCGATTGCGCACGGCGTCAGCCCGGATGAGATTATTACCCTGGATCACTGGTTAGCGAGCCAGTTCGAAGCAGCAGTTGTCTAGCGAATCATGGCGCAACGCATCCTGATCGTTGATGATGAGCCGCCCGCGATCGAACGCATGACGACGTTGCTCGGGGCGCTGCCGGGCTATCAAGTGATCGGCTGTGAATCACGCAGTGATCGGGTAATTGAGCGCTGCCAAACGCTCAAGCCTGATGCCGTGCTGCTTGATATCGAGATGCCCGGACTGGACGGACTCGAACTCGCGCAGCAGCTCAATCATATGCAGCCGCGGCCGGCCGTGATTTTCGTCACGGCCTATGAGTCCTACGCCGTCGATGCGTTTGGTCTGGCGGCAACCGATTATCTGGTCAAACCGGTGCGTTTGGCGCGGCTGAAACAGGCGCTGGATCGCCTGCATATCGCAGATGCTGACACTTCGCCACAATTTATTAACGCGCGTGTTGGCGATCGTCGGCTGCGCATCGCACTTGCCAAGGTGCGCGCTTTTGTCGCCGAAGAAAAATCCGTTATGGTGCATAGCACCGAAGGCATCGCGATGATGGACGACACGCTCAAACACATCGAGCAAACGATGGGTGACCGTTTTTTTCGCGTCCACCGCAGTGCGCTGGTGAGTCGTGTACATATTCGGGGCTATCGCCAAAGCGATGGCGTCGAACGCATTGAAATCGAGGGCATTGAACTCAAGCCTGAAGTTTCGCGGCGCAATCGGGCCGAACTCAAGCGCTGGCTGAATCAGTCATGAGCCAAGGCAAGCTCCGCATTGCGACCCGAAAAAGTCGCCTCGCACTCTGGCAAAGCGAGCATGTAAAGCTGTGCCTGCAACAGGCCTGGCCGGGGCTGGAAATCGAGCTGATTCCCATGAGTACCCGTGGTGACGAAGTGCTCGACCGACCGCTCGCCGAAATTGGTGGCAAAGGATTATTTCTCAAAGAATTGGAGCGGGCACTACTCAATAATGAAGCCGATTTGGCCGTGCATTCACTTAAAGACGTTCCGGCTGAATCGCCCATGGGCCTCAGGCTGGCCGCATTTTTGCCGCGTGCCGACGCCGAGGATTTGTGGATTACGCGCGATGGCACCGGGCCGGAGGCCTTGCCGCCCGGCAGTCGTGTCGGCAGCTCCAGTCTGCGCCGGATGAGTCAACTCAGCTCGCTGCGGCAGGATTTGCAGTTGCTA
>JBCCHH010000477.1:0-1875 GCA_039028855.1 Pseudomonadota bacterium
CATATCTACCACATGTGGCCGACCCTGAATAACCTTATTGACATACTCACATTCGATGCCGTTGTCGGTCAGAAACTTCCAGGTACCCTCGGTTGCGACCAGCTTGAAATCAAGCTTGAGCAGATCGCGTGCAACCTGCAGCAGTGGCTCTTTATCACCATCGCGCACCGACAGGAATGCACAGCCCGTGCTTGCCGCCTCAATGCCGACTCCCTGCTGACCACGTGCGGCGGCCGCGCCAAAACTGGTGCCGATGCCCATGACTTCACCGGTCGAACGCATCTCCGGGCCGAGAATCGGGTCGACTCCCGGGAACTTGATAAACGGAAATTTAGGTTCCTTGATCGAATAGAATTTACTTTCTAAATCTTTATCAAACCCTTGTTTATTAAGTTTTTCACCTACCATACAGCGCGCTGCAATCTTGGCTAAGGGCACGCCGGTCGCCTTGGATACAAACGGCACTGTGCGCGAGGCGCGCGGGTTAACTTCGAGCACGAAAATCTCATCACCCTTGACCGCGAACTGCACGTTCATGAGCCCAACCACGTTTAGTGCAATGGCCATTTCACGCGTCTGCTGCGCGATCTGCTCGACGATTTCGTCTTTGAGTGAAAACGGCGGCAGGCTGCAGGACGAGTCGCCCGAGTGTACACCAGCCTGCTCGATATGCTCCATGATGCCGCCGATCACGACGCGCTCGCCGTCACACAAGGCATCGACATCAACCTCAATCGCGTGGTCGAGGAAGCGGTCAAGCAGCACGGGCGAATCGTTCGATACGCTGACCGCCTCGCTCATGTAACGCTTCAGTTCATCGACGCCATGTACCACATCCATTGCGCGCCCGCCGAGTACGTAGGACGGTCGCACGACCAGCGGGAAGCCGACTTCTTCGGCCAGCACGATCGCTTCATCCGGCGTTCTTGCGGTCCGATTCGGCGGTTGTTTCAAATTCAGTTCATGCAGCAACGCCTGAAACCGCTCGCGATCTTCGGCCAGGTCGATCGAATCCGGACTGGTACCCACGATCGGCACGCCGGCCGCTTCCAGATCGCGCGCCAGCTTCAGCGGCGTCTGGCCACCGAACTGGACGATCACGCCTTCGGCTTGTTCCAGCTCGATAATCGCAAGCACATCTTCCAGCGTCAGCGGCTCGAAATACAGCCGGTCGGAGGTATCGAAATCGGTCGATACCGTTTCCGGATTGCAGTTGACCATAATGGTCTCGAAACCCAGCTCGCGCATGGCCATCGCGGCGTGCACGCAACAGTAATCGAACTCAATACCCTGCCCGATGCGGTTCGGCCCGCCGCCCAGCACCATGATCTTGCGCTGGTTGGTCGGCCTCGCTTCGCATTCCACCTCCCACGTGCCGTACATGTAGGCAGTGGTCGTGGCGAACTCAGCCGCACAAGTATCGACCCGCTTGTACACACGGCGAATATTCAACGTCTGGCGTAAGTGACGGATCGCGTGTTCGCTGGTATCCACCAAACGCGCAATGGTCGCGTCGGAAAAGCCGGTGCGTTTAATTTGCTTCAGCCGTGCCGAATCCAGCGCATCCAATCCGCCTTTTTCAATCGTCTGCTCCATTTCGATCAGCATCAGAATCTGATCCAGAAACCACGGGTCGATTCTGGATAATCGATGCACATCATCGAACAGCAATCCGCGCCGGAAGGCTTCGGCCACATACAGAATGCGCTCCGGCCCAGCCTCGCGCAGTTCGCGCTTGAGAAAAGTATCGGCATCGAGTTCCGGATGTTCATCCAGCGGTAATGGGTCAAAACCATTCAGGCCGATCTCGAGGCTGCGCAGCGCTTTTTGCATGGACTCGACAAACGTCCGCCCCATCGCCATCGCCTCGCCCAC
>JBCCHH010000478.1:0-1867 GCA_039028855.1 Pseudomonadota bacterium
ACCCTTCGCGCCAGGATCGGTTGCTGCCGAACATGCGCGTCGTTAAGACCACCATAATCAACGGCATGAAGGTGCCGGCAATACCGTTGTAGATCACGATCTGATGGGTGACCTGCTGTAGATACTCGGCCAGCGTCAGGCCGTTGGCGCTGAGCAATGCGTCCAGTTCCGGCCCGGCCAGTCCACCGGAAAGCCCGATCAGTACAGGGGTGCCGGCCGCTCCAAAGGTGACTGGCGTTGACTGTAGCAGCATGCCCAATACCACCGCGGCCATGGCCGGATAGCCCAGTGCCACTAACAGTGGCGCCAGTATGGCAGCAGCTGCACCAAAACCGGCCGCACCTTCAATAAACGCACCAAACGTCCAGACGATGATGATGATCTGTACGCGTGGATCAGGGCTGATCTCGGCAAAGCTGTTCTTGATCACGGTCAGCGCGCCCGAATACTTGAGCGTGTTCAGCAGCAGAATGGCTCCGAACACGATCAACAGAATATCGGCGGCAATGACCAGTCCCTGGATCGACGCAGCGGCCACGCGCACTAGCGGGACCTGCCAGACAAACAGCGCCAGAATCGCTGCCAGCACGTAGACGATCGGCATGCTCAGCCGTGCCGGCATTCGCAGACCAACCAGAAGCACAGCGGCCATCAGCATGGGTAGCGCTGCGATGAAGGCCTGAAGACCAAGACTCATGATCGGTAGTTCGCCTCCCTTGGATAGCGCGACTATGCCAGAAAATCAGCTTGAAAAGGACGCGTTCAGACCATATCCGCCGGGAGCCAGTGTTCCACGATCCGGTTTGATCGGGCGTGCTTCAGTCCGGTTGATGCAGCCCGAAACGGTTGCCTTGGCGGTCGGTGCAGTTCGAGAATCGGCCCCAACCCGGCTCATCGACCACATCCTCGGCGTGTCCTCCCAGCTTGCGGATCGTGTGGATGGCGGTATCGATATCGGCCACTCGGAAGTAGGGCACGAAACCAAAGCCCGGGTTGTTGCCGTGCAGACCGATTTTCCCGCCCGGCGTATCGAACCAACCGGCGCCGTGTTGCGTTTCTGTGAAGTTCCAGCCGAATACGGCACTCAGAAATTCAGTTTCATCCGAGGCGCCTTGGGTACCGATCTCAACATGACTTACTAACTGTTTCATTGGGTCCATTGCAGCTTCTCCGCATGAAGGGTTTTGACAACTTCGATTCAACCGAGGTTATTCGCTACCTGGGTTCACATCAATCGTGAAGCTTTCGATGGTCTCGCGCTTGCCGAGCTTCGAGTACAGTGCGATCGGGGCCTCGTCGTTTTGATCGGCCTGGATGAACACCACCCAGGCACGCCGCTGGCTCGCAATTTCCTGCACCCGCTGGATCAACGCGGTGGCGATGCCATGCCGACGGTGCGTCTCCGTAACGGCCAGGTCGTAGATCAAGATTTCGCTACGTGGCTGCTCGAATTTGGGTAACTCATAGGCGGCAAGACCGCCAATTACTACATCGTCTTCAATCGCACAGAGCGCAATAAAGTGTGGGTTGGACAGCAGCGCGTGCAGATAGGCCGGGTCTGGACGGTTGCCTGAATAACTCTCCGGTTCCTCGAACACATCGCTGAACAGATCCAGCAGTGGCTGCATGCGCTCACTGTTCTCAGGTGTAATGTGCTCGACTCTCGTGCTCAACCCGCTGCATCCCAGGGGTTATAGGTGCCGAAATTCCATAAATGACCTTCCGGATCAATACACGAGAACACACGACCACCATAGTCTTCGTCTTTGGCTGGCATGACAATATTGGCCCCGGCCGCACGCGCCCGTTCGCAGATCGAATCCACCTCGGGCAACACGATATAGGCGCTTTGCGTTGTCGCCCCGAG
>JBCCHH010000479.1:0-1862 GCA_039028855.1 Pseudomonadota bacterium
CTCCCTCTCCCGGGGCTTTCTTTTAGTTCCGTACAGCGAAAAAGCCGTATTCGTCTGTAAGCCAGGCGCAAGGCGCGCTATGCTGATACCAGCTACAAATCAGGCGTTTGATGTGAATGAAGCCTTACACATAATTGTATTGGCCGCGGGCGAGGGTAAGCGTATGCAATCGGCCCGAGCCAAAGTGCTGCAGCCGCTCGGCGGTGAGCCGATGTTGCAGCATGTGCTTGCTGCGGCGGCTGGTTTGGAGCCTGCCGCAATGCACGTCGTGATTGGTTTTGATGCCAATTCTGTTCATGACGTTGTATACACGTTCGACGAAAATCAGCCCAATATCGACGTAAATCATGTAATTCAACAGGAACGGCTCGGCACCGGGCATGCCGTGCAGCAGGCCATGCAGCGTGTACCGGATACGGCGCGTGTGCTCGTTCTGCCAGGCGATATGCCGCTGGTTCGGACGGGCACACTACAGCAACTGGATGCTGTTTTCCGCACTTCGGGTGCGGCGCTTGTGCTGACCAGCTTCGTCGCTGCCGACCCACAGGGCTATGGTCGTATCCTGCGTGCTGCCGATGGCCAGGTGCTTGCCATTCGCGAACAGACGGATGTCGGTGCCGAGGAAGCGCTGATTGACGAGGTCAACAGCGGGATATTGATGGCCGATGCGGCCCGGCTTAATGGTTGGCTGGGACGTCTGAATAATGACAACCAGCAGCAGGAATACTATCTGACTGACTGTATTGGCCTGGCTGTAGCCGACGGCGAATTGGTACAGGCCGAAATCTGTCCGGATACCGATGAGTTGAAGGGCGCAAACGACTCCTTCCAGCTTGCTGAGCTGGAGGCGGTATTGCAGCAGCAGCGAACCTGCGATTTGATGCGGCAGGGTGTGCGTATGCCGATGCCACACAGCGTGCAGATTCGCGGCCTGGTTCGAGTCGGTCGTGATGTGATGATCGACGCGGGCGTGATTCTCGAAGGTGCGGTTGAGCTTGGTGATGATGTCATCGTCGGCACCGGCAGCGTGGTGCGTAACAGCCGGCTGGCTAGCGGCACCAGAATCGAACCGTATAGCGTGCTGGACAATGCCGAAACCACCGGCCCTTGTGCAATAGGCCCGTTTGCGCGGCTCAGGCCCGGTACGATCATTGCCGAGGGCTGCAAGATCGGCAATTTTGTCGAGACCAAGAACGCGCAGTTCGAGCCCAGTGCCAAGGCCAGTCATTTGAGCTATATCGGCGATACCCATGTAGGCCGGCGAGCCAATCTGGGTGCCGGCACCATTACCTGTAACTATGATGGTGTGAACAAGCATCGCACCGAAATCGGCGAGCAAGCCTTTATCGGCTCCAATTCGGCCCTGGTTGCGCCGGTCAAGATTGGTTCGCGCGCTACGATTGGCGCCGGCAGCGTCATTACACGTGACGTGCCGGAGGCGTCGCTGACGCTGAGCCGGGCCAGGCAAAAGAGTCTGGCCAACTGGAACAACCAGAAAAAAACGTCGAAAAAGTAGCCGCATCCTCATAAACAGGCTTTGCACTTGACGGTATGCTGCGGTATTCTGCCGACTTGAGCCGATTTATAAGCTGAGTACTATTTGTTATGCGTAGACGCCATCGCCCCGAGGACGAAGCCGAAATCAACATCACGCCGATGTTGGATATCGTCTTCATTATGTTGATCTTTTTTATTGTTACGACTTCGTTCGTGCGTGAACAGGGCCTGGATATTTCGCGCCCGCAGCAAAGCGAGCAGCAGGTTCAGCAGGAAGATACCGGCCAGATTGTGGTACGCATTGATTCGACCAGCCAGATTACGGTCAATAATCGCCCGGTGGATGAGCGAGCCGTGCGCGCCAA
>JBCCHH010000480.1:0-1856 GCA_039028855.1 Pseudomonadota bacterium
AAGCTGGCGCGCATGCATGTTGTTGTGCGTCCGCGAAGCGGGCGCGCGCTCGAGCAGGAGGGCGATGTCGCTGCGATTGAGGCCAAGATCAAATACGCCATTCGTAACTGGAGTGACGAGCTGCGCGAAATTCTGATCAACCAGGTCGGTGAGGAACAGGCACTGGCGCTGATACAGCGCTTTGGCAGCGCCTTTCCACTCAGTTATCAGGGTGATGTAGTGCCACAGGTGGCCAGTTTTGATGTGATCACGGCAGCCAGCCTGACTGACATCAACGATCTGAAGATGAGCCTGTACAAGCCACGCAAGCGTGACCATGGCACGCTGCGTTTCAAGATTTTCAAATACCAACAGCCGATTCCACTTTCCGATGTGTTGCCGACGCTTGAAGATTTAGGCATGCGGATTGTTTCCGAGCGCCCCTACGAACTGAAACTGGCCGACGGCAATCAAATCTGGGTGCAGGATTTCGATATGCAGCCGCCAGATGATGTTGAGCTGAATATGGAGTTGCTACGCAAGAACTTTCAGGCTGCGTTCGAACAAACTTGGCGCGGCCATAATGAGAACGACGGTTTTAACCGCCTCGTGCTACTGGCTGGCCTGACCTGGCAGCAGGTAAGTGTAGTGCGTGCGCTAGCCAAGTTTCTGCTGCAAACCGGCGTGCCGTTTTCACAGAATTACATGGAAGAGACGCTAAGCGATTGGCCGCTGGCGGCGCGCTTGCTGGTCGAATACTTCGAAGCCCGCTTTGACCCTTCACGGGCTAGACAAAGCCGCGTGCAGCGCAGTGCCGCACGCAAACGACTGGAAAACATCTGTAACGAGCTTGGGTCAGCGCTTGATGATCCGGTATTCAGCGAGTTTTTCGAAGAATTGCTTGTGGCGCGTGAAACCGACGATGTAGACAGCAATGCACAGCTCGCATATAAAGTGCTGCTGCGCCTGCTCGACAATATTTCCAGTGCCGATCAAGATCGCATCCTGCGCAGTTTTGCCGACTCAATCCGCGCGATGTTGCGGACCAATGCATTTCAGACTGATGCGCGTGGCCAGCGTCGCGAGTACATGAGTTTCAAATTCGATTCCGGCCGCTTGCCCGATTTGCCGCGTCCGCGTCCGTTTCGCGAAGTCTGGGTGTATTCGCCGCGGGTCGAAGGTGTACATCTGCGCGGCGGTATGGTCGCACGCGGCGGCCTGCGCTGGTCGGATCGACGAGAGGATTTCCGAACTGAAGTGCTCGGCTTGATGAAGGCGCAAACCGTAAAAAATACGATGATCGTACCTGTCGGTGCAAAGGGTGGTTTCTTCGTCAAGCAGTTGCCGAAAAGCGACGATCGTGATGAAGTAATGGCCGAAGTTGTATATTGTTATCGTTCATTTATCAATGGTTTACTCGATATAACTGATAATTTACATGATGATAAAATCGTGCCGCCCGAGCAGATCGTTCGACACGATGGAGACGATCCCTATCTGGTGGTTGCGGCCGATAAGGGTACGGCCACTTTTTCCGATATTGCCAATTCGATCTCGCTCGAGCACGGCTTCTGGCTCGGCGATGCATTTGCCTCCGGCGGCTCGAATGGCTATGACCACAAGGGCATGGGCATTACCGCCAAAGGTGCTTGGGAATCGGTACGCCGGCATTTCCGCGAGCTTGGTTTGAACGTCGATACCGATGAGTTTGACGTGGTCGGCATCGGCGATATGTCGGGCGATGTGTTCGGTAATGGCATGCTGTTATCGCGAAAGATCCGGCTTAAGGCCGCGTTCAATCACCAGCATATTTTTATTGATCCGAATCCGGATGTCGAAGCTAGTTTCATCGAGCGCGAGCGCCTGTTTGCGTTGCC
>JBCCHH010000481.1:0-1850 GCA_039028855.1 Pseudomonadota bacterium
GCAGACGATAATCAATGCGGTACAGGTTGTATTCGGAGCTATCCAGCACAACCAGGCCGGCCGGGTCCAGCCGCGCAATCTGGCGACACAGCTCGGCGCCGATCGAACCACCGCCGCCGGTAATCAACACACGCTTTCCGGCCAGACCTGAGCGAATCGAGCTCCAGTCGAGTGACACAGGATCACGGCCAAGTAAATCGTCGATCGCGACCGGCTTCAAATCTTCAAATCGCGTAACGTTGGCGCCCAGTTCTTTTAGGGTAGGCAGCGTTTTGAACTCGACATCGGCTTTCTCGCACAACTCGACGATGCGTTGCATCTGGTCATTGCTAGCTGAAGGAATCGCAATCACGACCAGATCGATCACCGCTTCGCGCGCCACGCGCAGCAGTTGATCGACCGTGCCGACAACCGGTACGCCGTTGATCTCAACGCCGCGCAGTCGGCTGTTGTCATCAAGAAAGCCAACTACGTCGAAATCATTTTGACTTTTCAATTCAGGCAACAACAAGCGACCGGAACGACCGGCACCAACAATGATTGTGCGCTGGCTATTCCGGCGCCAGCGCACCTCCGTGCGCATATCTTTGAATGTACGAAACGCCAACCGCGGCAAACCCAGCGCCAAAATCAGGATCGAAGGGTACAACCACAACAACGGCGCAATCACTTCAACGGTCGTTTCACGCATTAACAAGACAGCACCAATCGCCACGGCGCCAAGCATAGATGCACGCAATAGATTGCCCAGATCGGGCAGGCTGGCAAAGCGCCACAAGCCACGATACAGGCCAACACGCCAATAGATCAGCACCTGCAGCGAGACCAGCAGAAAACCTTCGATAAACAGGCCCGACAGCGATGGCCACCCTGCCGCGAAAAATACACTGGCCAACCAGCGCGCGCTGAGCCAGGCCAGCACAGCCGCCACCACATCATGCAGTACAACCAGGCCACGAATGTTCTGATAGCGTGATGCGCGTTTAAGTGTGGTCAACTTCATTTTTCCGGTTCTCCGCTACGCTCTGAAACTGGACCCATGCCCATAACCCGAGCAAAACCATCCCCAAACCCAGTGCGCCAATAAAATCGAGGCCCGGAAAGGTCAGCACCAGTACAACAACCGGCATGACCAGCATCAAATTCAGCGCGATGAAAACCAGCAACACTTGTCTGTGCGACCAGTTTTTACGGATCAATCGCTGGTAGGCGTGATCTCGATGCGCAGTATACCACCGCTCTCTTTTGATAACTCTGAGCATCAAGGTGGCCGTTGTATCAACCACAAAAACCGATACGATGACAAAGGCCAGGCAGACAGAAATACTGCCCGTTAAAGTCCCGACAAGCGCTAATAGACCCAAGCACCAGCCGAGCGGCAACGAGCCTGCATCGCCCAGAAAAATACGCGCAGGCGGACGATTCCAGAACAGAAAACCGGCGCTGGCCGCCGCCAGGCACAGTGCAATCAGAGCCAGCTCGGATTGTCCGTTGTAATAAAACGCCAGCGCAAAACCGAGCGCACTGATCAGCGACTGGCTGGTAGCCAGGCCATCCGAACCATCCATGAAATTGAACAGATTGACCATCCAGATCAAGGCCGGAACGGCCAGCACAGACCACAACCAGGGCACGGCAAGCACATGTCCAGCCCACTGAATCGCACTGACCGGGCCCAACCACAGCACAATGATCATGGCGATCATCGCCTGCCAGCCCAGTCGCCAGCGCACGTTCAGCGTATACACATCATCGAGCCAGCCCAGCAGCAGCATGGCGGCAGTGCTGAAGGCGATCGGCAATACCCATTCCGAGCCCTTCACAAACCAGAGCAAGGCGATCAAAAAGCC
>JBCCHH010000482.1:0-1850 GCA_039028855.1 Pseudomonadota bacterium
ACCAACCATGGTGCCCCCCAACAAAGCTGCACCGATTACCTGCCGACCGGGCAGCCAAAGCAGAACAGCGCCGACCACTTCAATTAGCCCCGTCAGGTAACGAAACCACTGGCCAGCGCCAATTGCAGCACAACAAGACTCAGCATGCGATTCTCGATTGGATATGAATCATCCCATTCTGCTCAAATGTGACCGATATCGTAGTGTAGAGGTATCGACCCCTGAGGGTTTTACCAAGCGATCATTACGCACCGAAAACCAATGCGAAACAGGTTTCAACTGGAGTAGAAATGAAAAAGGCCATGCACAATAGCATGGCCTTATCAATTAGAAAATTAAGGATGATTTAGCTCAAGCGTGTTTTGAATAGCCCAACCATCAGCATCACACCGATCAGCGCCAGCAGCCAAACCAGCGAATTCACCGGCACCGGTTGGGAAACAGGCGCAGAGTATTCAACAATATAGCCTGCAAGGGGAAAATCACCTGGAGCGTCATGCCAGCCCCCGCGTGTAAATATATTCCCTGTTTCGCCTAATGGGATGAGTTTCTATCCCGTTAATGGACGCATACATTCAATCAGTTTCAAATCCGGCAGACTGGCAGACGGATTCAGACGCAAGCCTGATGGATTCTGCCGTCGTGATTAAACGGATGGAACTTGCTGCGCCAGGCTGCGCCTGCGCAGGCGCGCGAGCGTGACGAAAATCAGGGCGCCACTCAGCGTAAGCACAAACGGGAAGATCAAAACATAGCGACCCAACCCGTCTTCGATACTTTGCAGCCACTGATACAGGCCCACCCCGACGAGCGGCGCAAGCAGGCCGCGTACACCGGTCAGGCTGACGTGGATGCCCATGTACAGCGTCGACTGACCATCAGAGGCGAAATCGTTATGGCCGAGGTTCCAGCCGAGCTTGCCGCCGGCAAAGGCGGCGCCCATCGCCAGCGCGCCAAGCCAGAACAGCCACGGCTGCATCAGGATCGAACCGAACAGGAACAACAGCATGGTCAGGACAAAGGCCCAGGAATGGATCGCGCGATAGTCGAAAATGTGCGCCTGATCGAGCCGCCGTGCCCAGAACGGCGTCAGGATCGACACCGCCAGCAGAGGAATGGTGGTGGTGATCAACACCTGATCGAGCCGCGTCATGCCGAATTGCTCCGTCAGAATCACAACCAGCAAGGCAATGACCATGAGGTTGCCGGAACCGAAGACGAACATCGTCATCATGTAGCGCCTGTACCAGACATCGCGTTTGAATACCTCCAGCACATCGGCCCAGCGGATCGAGCCGCTGCTGCCTTCGGCCGCTTCCTGCTTGAGCAATCGGCCATGCCCGCGCACAGTAAAGCGGCGATAGCGCCAGGCTGCGATCAGGCCGATCAATCCGGCAATCGGGAACAGCCAGCGCCAGGCCTCGGCATGCCACTCAATCGCGAGCCCCACGCCGCCAGCCGTCAGCGCCATGATGATCGAATAGGTCACCGCAATGCGGCCCGTAATTCGGGCACGCACATGGCGCGGAAAATTCGCCCGCCAGATCGCCGCGCGCAGCGTGATAACACCGGCAAAGCTCAGGCGTCCAATGATCATGAACACAGTCAAGCCGATTAGCCCCAAAGCCGAAACCGGCATCAACGCCAGCAACAACGCGGAAACGGCCGTCAACGCCATCAAGCTTGCCACCCATAGCGTTTTACTCTGCCCGTGCGCCATGCGCGCAAACCACAGGCTGGCCAGATTAGCCAGCGCTGGCGCACCCGTGACCAGCGCCACGGCCAGATTCACCATGGCCACGCTGCCAACCAGATCGAACCCGGTCTTGACAATCACACCGAGCAGACCG
>JBCCHH010000483.1:0-1841 GCA_039028855.1 Pseudomonadota bacterium
CCCGCCCAGGCTCAGCAGGCGTAGATGGCTGTGCATCATATTTTTCTCAAGGATTGTTCATTCGAAGCGCCGGGCGCGCTCGGCATGGACAAGGCCGACGGCCAGCCGGATATGAACCTGAACCTGTCGCAACGTGTCAATGCGCTCGACGAGCAGCGCATCGAAGTCGTGCTGACGGTAACGGTTACCGCCAAGCAGGGTGAGCGCACGGCGTTTATTGCCGAAGTGCATTACTCCGGCGTATTCCAGTTTGCCGGTTTTGCCGAACAGCAGATGCCGTATGTGATCAACGTGATGTGTCCGAACGTGCTGTTCCCGTATGCGCGTAATCAGGTATCGCAGATGATCGCAGCCGGTGGCTTCCTTGCACCGCCGCTGCAGCCGATCAATTTCGAGCAGATTTATGCCCAGCGCGTGGCCGAAAGCCGTGAAGGCCAGCCGACCGATGATGGCGTAACCCCGAACGCTTAAAGACGTTTTGACTGAAGCAAACGAACAAGCAGTCCGACGTGTTGCCGTATTAGGTGCGGGCTCCTGGGGCACCGCGCTGGCCATGCAGCTTGCCCGCGCCGGTCATTCCGTGCCGCTTTGGACCTGGCAGCAAAGTCATGCCGAGGCAATGCAGGCCGAACGCGTCAATGCCGAGTTTTTGCCCGATCATCCGCTGGCGGATGCAATTGCGCCGACCGCGAGTATCGATGAAGCCCTGCATGAGTGCGACCATGTTTTGATTGTTACGCCGAGCCATGCTTTTGCCGAAACGCTAGAGCGCGTTATGCCGTTTTTGACGCCTGAGATCGGGCTCGCCTGGGCCACCAAAGGGTTCGAACCCAATACCGGTCGCCTGCTTAGCGAAACGGCTCGCGACGCGATTCCGCCGGATATTCCCATGGCGGTAGTCACGGGCCCGTCCTTTGCCGGCGAAGTGGCACAGGGCTTGCCGACGGCGGTGACGGTTGGTGCGAATGATGCTGAATTCGGGCAGTGCTGGGCCTCGTTGCTGCATGGCCACAGTTTCCGCGCCTATTACACGGCCGACCTGATCGGTGTGCAACTCGGCGGGGCGATCAAAAACGTACTGGCGATCGGCTGTGGTCTGGCCGATGGGCTTGAGTTGGGTCATAACGTGCGCGCGGCCTTGATCACTCGCGGTCTGGCCGAAATGATGCGGCTTGGCCAGGCCATGGGCGGCGAGCCGCGCACCTTGACCGGTCTGGCTGGTCTCGGCGATCTGGTGTTGACCTGCACCGGCGATGCCTCGCGCAATCGCCGCATGGGTATGGCGCTGGGTCGAGGGGTCTCGGTGGATGAGGCGATTGCCGAAATCGGCCAGGTTGTCGAAGGTGTCAATGCAGCGCAGGAAGCGATGCGCGCGGCTGAGCGGTACAACGTCGAAATGCCCATTACTGAACAGGTGCATGGCATTCTGTACCGCGGCTGGAACGTAGCCAAAGGCGTGCGCGTATTGATGGAACGGGAACAGAAAGCCGAGAACGACTGAACGGGTCTAGCCGCGCTGCCCGAAATTACGAGCCAAACCATGAAAACACTCGATTATTCCGACCTCGCTGTTCACGGCGTCCGCCAGCTTCAGCCGTACACGCCGGGCAAGCCGATTGATGAGCTCGAACGCGAATATGGCGTGACCGATTCGATCAAACTGGCGTCGAATGAAAATCCGCTTGGTGTCAGCCCCAAAGCGATTCAGGCCATGCGCGATCATCTGGATGAGACCTGGTTGTACCCGGACGCCAACGGTTTCCATCTGAAGCAGGCAATTGCGAAAAAGCATGGTTTGCCGATCGAAACCATCACGCTTGGCAACGGTTCGAATGACGTAC
>JBCCHH010000484.1:0-1826 GCA_039028855.1 Pseudomonadota bacterium
GCCTCAGTCAGCGGCGAAACAGTGTCCAGACTGAAACGGTAGCTCGAAACGTCGCTCGCACCTGACGGGATGCGGGTATCGCTTTGCACAGTTTCGGCATCGATAAGCAGCACCGGAAACTCGACCGGACCCTGACCGTTAATCCGACCCTCGAGCACGCGCGCATAGCCACGGCCGGGTAGGCCGGCCACGTCTTCGGGCTCGCTGCTGCCTGTGGCCGAGCCGTAAAACGGCACCACCGGACCGGCCGTCTGCATCAGCGTTTGGCCGCCGACGCGCGCCTCAATCACGAGCACCGCATTACGAATCGAAACACCGGTCGGGAACGCATGGCCGGCGCCCGCGTTGATCACTTCAGCATCCACCACAAGCTCGCCGGCTTCGACACGTGCATCGAGTTCCAGCTCAATCGCGGCCGATAACGTCTCCGGCGTCGAGCCAATAAACGCATGCGAACGGCGCTGTTCAGCGGCACGAATCGGCTGGCTGCCGATGGTTGAAATCGTGCCCGGTTCGTCGGCCGCCGGCATGTGGCAACCCTGCCAGCGCATGAAGCCGGGCCCAGGCTGCGAAAACGGCGAAGCCAGCCACTCGGTGTAGGTGGTCTGGCCCGGCGCATCCGTATTGGGGTTGTTGTACTGGTGGCAGGATGAACAGAACTGTGCATCGGAAAACTGCGGCTGATGTGAGGCACGCATAACGTCGAAACTGACATCGTCAAGCGGCCCCCAAACCCAGAACTGGGTTGAACCTTCATCGGGAAATCGATATTCGGTCTGGCCGATATGGTGCAGCAGATCGACCTGATCGTTGACCTCGGCCATCTGATGACAAGCCAGACAATTGACGCCATCGAGCCCGCCGACCAGCGTGACTTCGTTTAGAAATACATTGCCTGGATCCTGCGCATCGGCCAGCGGCGTGTGGCAGGTCGCGCAGAAGCCGGTGTTGTCATCATCATGCAGATCGCGGAACACATAGCCGTTGCTGCCGCCCGCTGTGCCGTCGCCCGAAAACAGGTCGAGCACCCAGCTATTGACGCCGGCACCAGCGTGGCTTGAATCCTGCCAGGCCGAAAACTGGTCGAAATGACAGGTCGCACAATCGACCGAGGTACCCGGATCGTACGGCATACGATCAGCCTGCGGCAGCCGCGGCAGACGAATCTCGATGACATCGCCTGCGGCCGCATTGGCCGAACCGCTAATGTAGTTGACTGCGCGCAGCGAATCGTATGAAACCACCGCAGTCACGATGACACTGCCGGGTGGATCAGGCAGGCTGAACTGGCCATTGGCCTCGGTGATGAACGGATCGCCGGTGGTGGTTTGAATGCGAACGCGCGCATCGGCCACCGGGGCACCCGTCACATCGTCAACCACCACACCGGTGATCTGCGCCTGAACCGGAGCCAGCGACATCACACAGACGAAAAACAGCGCGAGCCAGATGAGTGAGTAGATTCGACGATGCATACGACCACCTGCGCTGCTTGATACGGTTATATTCATTTGTTTTTAGTTATGCGCATTTATAACGGCTTGACCACGGCCAGCACCACAATCGCAATCAGCAATACTGCGGGCACTTCGTTAAACCAACGATACCAGACATGGCCACGTCGATTTTCACCGCGCTGAAACACGCCGACCAATCGCCAGCACCAAAGGTGATAGCCAATCAACAGTACCACCAACACCAGCTTGGCATGCAGCCATCCGAACTGTAGATACGTCGGATTCAGCACTACCATCAACAAGCCCGGCACTACCGCGAGCACACCGCCGATGTGGGTAATACCCATCAATTTACGCTGCATAGTCAAC
>JBCCHH010000485.1:0-1826 GCA_039028855.1 Pseudomonadota bacterium
ACAGTATTATGTCATATACATGCCGCCATTGACGTGCAGCGTTTGCCCGGTAACGTAGCTGGCTGCAGGTGAAGCCAGCCAGCCGACAGCCTGGGCAATATCGTCTGCCTGACCGAGCCGACCGGCCGGTATGGTTTCAATCAGGCGTGCGCGCTGATCGTCGCCCAGCGCTTGGGTCATATCGGTATCGATAAAACCCGGGGCGACGACGTTAACCGTAATATTGCGGCCGGCAATCTCATGCGCAAGCGCGCGCGAAAATCCGGCCAGTGCAGCCTTGGATGCGGCATAGTTGGTTTGACCTGGGTTGCCGCTATAGCCGACCACCGATGAAATACCGATAATCCGGCCATGACGTGCCTTGAGCATGCCGCGCAGACAGGCACGCGATAAACGCATCGCACCGTTCAGATTGGTTTCGATGACCTCGTTCCAGTCGTCGTCTTTAAGCCGCATCAAAAGTTGATCGCGCGTAACGGCGGCGTTATTGACCAGAATCGTCGGTGCGGCAGCCTGTTGTTTGAGCTGATCGATCACCGCACTGATATCGTCGGCCTCACGCACATTCAGGCGAAGGCCTCGACCTTCGCCCAGTCGCTCGGCAATGGCTGCGGCACCCGCATCGCTGGTCGCAGTGCCGAACACATCCGCGCCCTGGGCCTTGAGCTGGTCGGCAATCGCCGCACCGATACCACGGCTGGCACCCGTGACCAGGGCGACCTGATCATCCAGTCGAAAATGCTGCAACGCGTCGCTCATCGTCGATACTCCTTACAAATCACAATGGCTCAGGCTGCGGCGGCTTGCAGCGCGGCCAGGTTTTCAAGCGGTTGCCAGGTCGCTGAGCGGTCGATCCGTTTGCCAAGCCCACATAGCACGCGCCCGGGACCGCATTCATAAAACTCGCTAGCACCCTGCCCCAATAATTGATTGATTGTCTCGGTCCAGCGCACCGGATGGGTCAGTTGTTCGGCCAGCGCCTGTTTGATCGCTTGCGGCTCTGCGTGGCTTGCTACATCAAAATTATGCAGCAAACTTACTTTCGGCTCACGAATTTCAACTGCATTCAGTGCTTCAAGCAGAGGCTCGACGGCCGGCTGCATCAGCGGGCTGTGCGATGGCACGCTGACCGGTAAACGCAGTGCACGGCGCGCACCGGCCGCTTTACAGGCTTCGATCGCCTGCTCCACCGCAGCCGCATGACCGGCAATCACGAGCTGGCCCGGCGCATTGTAGTTGGCCGCCACAACGGTTCGCGCTTGGCTCTGATCGGAAACCTCGACACAAAGCTGTTCGACTTGAGTATCTTCCAAGCCCAGAATCGCAGCCATTGCGCCGACTTCGGTCGGTACCGCCTGCTGCATGAGCCGACCGCGCAGATGTACGATTCGGATTGCATCGGACAGGTTCATCACATCGGCCGCGACCAATGCAGCGTACTCGCCAAGACTGTGACCAGCCATCGCAGTCGGCATCGCACCGCCGAGTCGACGATACACTCGCCAGACGGCAATATCGGCCGCCAGCATCATCGGCTGCGTCCATTCGGTTTGATTCAGTTCCGATTCCGGGCCTTGGCTGACGAGCTGCCAGCAATCGCGCTCAAGCACATCCGATGCTTCGTTGAAGGTGTCAACCACTTCGGCTTCGCTCTGCGCCAGGTCGGCCAGCATGCCGACCGCCTGCGAGCCCTGGCCCGGGAAAATCAATACGCGCGAAGTCATAAAGAAACCTCAGTATCTCAGCAGCGCCGAGCCCCAGGTAAAGCCACCGCCAAACGCTTCCAGCAGAATCGTCTCGCCGCGTTTGACCCGGCCTGAACGGAT